>JAPULF010000370.1 GCA_027295245.1 Planctomycetota bacterium | reverse complement strand
CGCTGCTCTTCGGCGAGCCGATTTGGACGTGAATGTCCGCGTTGCGCCGCAGTACGCGACGCTGCGACCTGCTCGGCGCGAATTCAGACACCGGGACGCGAATCGGGACGCATTCGGAGCAGCCGTCGCAGGCCGGGCGGTAAACCACCCTGCCGCTGCGTCGAAATCCGAGATCCATCATGTACTGGTATCGAGCCGGCTCCAGATGGGCTTCGACGGTGAAGAGGTCCTCGGCCATGCGGTCGGGGAGATAGGGGCACCGATGCGGCTCGCTACGAAACAGGGGGAGCGAAATCGATGAAATGTTCTGGCTGCTTTGCCGGTTCACATGGGTTAGAATAACATATTCGTCTGATTTTCGTCGGGCGGCGCAGCCGACCCTAGTGAGGATTCCATGATGATTCGATCGATCGCAGCCACGGCCGCCCTGGTCATTCTCCACGCAGCCCCCGCCCTTGCCTCGCCGGCCATCGGCGAAAAGGCCCCGCCCGTCAAGGTGGAAACGTGGTTCAACGGCAGTCCGTCCGCGGTACCCGGCGACGGCGTCAAAGGCCATCGCGTCTTTCTGGTCGAATTCTGGGCGACCTGGTGCGGACCGTGCATCCAAAACATTCCGCACATCGCCAAGCTGCAAGAGAAGTACAGAGAAGGCGGCCTGATCGTCCTCGGCATCAGCAACGAGGACGAGGAAACGGTAGCCCCGTTCGTCAAGAAAATGAAGAAGATGACCTACCACGTTGGAATCGACGACGAAATGGCAACCACCAACAAGTACATGGATGACATCGGGGGCATCCCACACGCCTATCTCGTCGACAAGGGCGGCACCGTGGTTTGGAGCGGTCACCCGGCAAATCCTCAGCTCGAATCGACAATCAAGGCCGTGCTCGCCGGCAAGTTCGACCTCGAAGCCGCCAAGAACAAGGCGACGAGAAAGAAGAAACTCGAATCACTCATGGAGGATTTCAACGAAGCGTATCGCGAGCAAGACAAGGACGAGATGTTCAAGTTGCTCGACAAGATGATGGTCGTGGTTCCGGAAGAGATGAAGCCGTACATGATGAAGCGACACTTCCTGGGCGAATTCGACATGGAAGATCAAATCCCGGCCCTGGAAAAGAAAATGGAGTCGGCGCTGCGAGACTCTCTCGAAGGGATGGGGGCCATCGTGGAAATGGAACTCGGCCGACCGCCGCCTGAGCGCGACGCGGAGCGACTGTGGCGGTGCGCTATGCGTGCCGAAAAGCTGGCGGAAGGCGAGGACCCCGGGGTACTGGCGATGGTCGCCCGGGTGCAATGTGAACTCGGCATGATTGACATCGCCATCAAGACCCAGGCGCGAGCGGTCGAATTGTCGGACGGCGAAGAGGTGCATGAAAAGGCGCTGGCGTATTACAAGACGGCCAAGACATTGGCGCGCCGATCACAAAGCACCGCCTCGGATGGCAACGCCTCGCGCTGAGACCGAGCGAAAGAGCAAGGCATCGGCGCAAGTGCAATGCGATCGCCATATCGCGGGCAAGCGCGAACCCTCATACACCGCCGAACGTAAGAAAGTCTTCAACCCGGATCGCGCCCTCGACCGTCTGTTCCGCGCGGTGGAGCCGGATTCGCGGCCAAGGAGGGCCGGCAAACATGAACATTCGACTTGTACTAATCGCACTTCTCGCAATTTCCGTCGTTGGCTGCGCCAAAGTAGATACGGCGACATCGCGCGAAGTCGATCTTGGTCATCATTTCGCCGGTTATAGCGGCTGCTTCGTCATGCTCGATGTCGGTCGCAACGCCTATGTACGATACAACCCCTCGCGCTGCGACGAACGGCTCTCGCCATGTTCGACCTTCAAGATCCCCAATTCCCTGATCGGGCTGGAGACCGGTGTCGTCTCTGGCGCAGGACATGCGATCCGCTGGGACCGGCGAGGGCATCGCCGAAAGGTCCTGAATCGGGACCATGATCTGAGATCGGCGATCGAACATTCGGTGGTGTGGTATTACCAGGCCGTGGCGTCCAGGGTCGGTGAAAAACGCATGGCCGAGGCACTGGCATCCCTCGAATACGGCAACATGGACATGTCGGGCGGGCTAACACAATTCTGGCTCGAAGATTCCTTGAAGATCTCTGCAAACGAGCAGGTCCGGTTCCTGCAACGGCTCCACCTCGGCACGCTTCCGTTTTCGAAGCGATCGCAGGAGATCGTTCGGGACATCCTGGTTCAATACGCGGACGACGCCGGCGTGCTCCGAGGAAAAACGGGAAGCGGGCGCGCCGGCATCGGGTGGTTCGTGGGAACTATCGAGCGTCCCGAAACGGTCTTCATGTTCGCCCTGAACATCACGGGTGCGAATGCTTGGGGCGGGAAGGCAAGAGAAATCTGCCTGTCCGTCCTGCGAGAACTCATCGGCGAGCGCGGACTTCCGAGCGCCGAAAACGCGAGAGTGGCACAACGCTGAAATCGATGCGAGCCGAGGTGATCTTCATCGACTAAGACTTTTCTCGGAACGGAAAATGCCCGTCATTTCGGCGGGCACCCTCGCACCCGCCATCCCCTTATCGGAGAATGCCGCCCGACCCGGCTCGCCGCATATAGCCGAGTACGGCTGCTCGGCAAGGCTCACATCTCGATCATCGGGATCAGAAAAGAGCGTTGCGGCCTTGGTTGTTGCGCGTGAGAATCAGCCGCGGACATCGTTAGACTCACTTGACAGGGTGGAACCGGAGGCCGCAGTTTCAGGCCCATCTTGACTTGTCCACGCGTTTACGAACAGCGATTCGGCCGGGAGGCTGTCATGGCCGCCGTTGAAATCACGGATGTAACCAAGAGCTTCGGGGAGACCGTGGCCGTCAACGGCCTGTCCCTCCGGGTGCCCGACGGATCGATTTACGGATTCATCGGCCCGAACGGATCGGGCAAGACGACGACCCTGCGCATGATCATGCGGATTCTCCACCCCGACCGCGGGCGGATTCACGTCCTGGGCGAAGACGTAACGGAGAGTGCGGCGGCATCCGAACGGGTCGGGTATCTGCCCGAGGAACGCGGGCTTTATCGCAAGATGGTCGTCAAAGACCTGCTGCGCTTCTACGCCGAGCTAAAGGGTCTGCGCGACAGTAACCGCGCCATTGACCAATGGCTGGATCGACTGGACCTCGCAGAATGGGGCGACAAGAAGGTCGAGAGTCTTTCGAAAGGCATGTCGCAAAAGCTGCAGTTCATTGCGACCGTTCTGCACAAGCCACAATTGATCTTATTGGACGAGCCATTCTCGGGACTGGATCCCGTCAACATGGACGTGTTGCGACAGGCGGTTCTCGATCTGCGCCGAGACGGCGCGACGGTCATCTTCTCGACGCACGACATGGGCGTTGCCGAGAAGATGTGCGATTTCATTTTCATGATCTACAAGGGTCGCAAGGTCCTGGACGGGACTCTCGCATCCATTCGCGACCAATATAGCAACGACACGCTTCGTGTGCGCCTGAGCGAGAACGGAGAAGTCGTGAATCGGCTCGATGGGGTCGAAAAGGTCAACGACTATGGCCAATTCAAGGAGCTACGCATGACGGCGGGCGCGGACGCCCAGCAAATCCTCCAACAACTGGCGAAGCAGTGTCGCGTCGAGCATTTCGAAATCACGCAGCCTTCTCTGCACGATGTCTTCGTTCGAATCGCCGGCCCCGAGGCCGAGGAGGCCCAACATGCGTAAGACCTGGGTCGTGGCGTGGCGAGAGTATCGCGTCAATATCAAGTCCAAGGCGTTTCTGATCGTCATGGCGCTTATGCCGGTCTTTATGTTCGGGGGCATCATCGTGCAGATGCTCACCGAGGACCGGATCGACACCGACACGAAACATATTGCCGTGCTGGACCGTTCGAGAAAGATGTTCGTGCCGCTGGCAGAGGCCGCCGCGGCCCGCAACGAAAATGACACGGTCGACTCGGAAACCGGAAAACAGAACAGGCCGCGATACGAACTCACGGAAGTGACGCCGTCGGCCGAGGACACCGATCAGCAACTGCTCGATCTTTCCAGGCGTATTCAAAAGAAAGAACTCTTTGCATTCATCGACGTTTCGGCCAATGTCCTGGATGGCGATGCGCCCGAAACGGAAACCGTCGTCCGCTATCATTCTAATCAGCCCACCTACCGAGACGTACAACGATGGCTCACGCGAAACATCAACGGTCGCGTGCAGTCGGTGCGCCTGGCGGAAGCCGGGATCGACGCCGAACTCGTGGCCCGTGCAATGGCGCCGGTCACGGTCCAAAACCTGGGGTTACTCACCCTGTCCGAAACAGGTGAAATCGTGCAGGCCGAAGAAGTCGATGAACTCGCCAGTTTCATGGTGCCACTAACCATCATGATGCTGATGTGGATGGCCATTATGGTCACGACCCAACCGCTACTCAACGGCATTCTAGAAGAGAAGATGCAACGCATCGCCGAGGTGCTTCTCGGCTCGATCGATCCGTTCAAGCTGATGCTCGGCAAGCTTGTCGGCTACGTGATGGTGGCGATCACGCTGCTGACCGTCTACATCGCCGGCGCGTACGCCGTGGCGAACTACATGGACAAGGGCGACCTCATACCCACGCACCTGCTCGGTTGGTTTGCGCTTTTCCAGGTGCTGGCCATCTTTATGTACGGATCGCTATTTCTCGCGGCGGGGGCCTGTTGCAACGACGTTCGCGAGGCCCAGAACCTGGCAATGCCGCTTTGGATCCCGCTCATCGTCCCGATGTTGTGCTGGTTCGTCATCGTGGAACACCCGAACAGCACTTTGTCGACCACGATGTCTTTGATTCCGCTCTTCTCGCCGATGATCATGATGATGCGTATGGCCGTACCGCCCGGCGTCCCGCTTTGGCAGCCGGTGGTCGCCACAGTCGGCACGCTGGCAACGACCCTTCTTTTCGTCTGGGCCGGGAGCCGCATCTTCCGCGTCGGCCTCCTGCTGCAGGGCAAACCACCCAAGCTCGGCCAGATGATTCGCTGGGTCGTTCGCGGCTAGGACATTTCCCCAACCTTTCCGGTAAGCGCAACCGGGTGTGACCGCGCTCGTAACACCCGTTTCAAGGTAATCCCCCGTCCGGCCTGAGACGATATTCCAATCGAGGCATCGCCAACGAGGCGACGACGCTTCTCGGACTCCCTGGGGAGGGCTCATGGGAAGACATACAAATCATTCCAAAAACTCGCCCTGGGGCGCGACCCGCCTGTATCAGGAGGGGTTGGCCGCCTTGGAGCAGGGCCGATATTCGGATGCGATCGAGCGGCTGTCGAAAATCCGAGGGGGGGGCAATCTGCCCGGCACGTTGGCCTCGTTCTACCTTGGACAGGCACATGCGCGATTCGGCATCGAGGAACTGCGGGCCGGCCGCTACGGGTCCGCGGCGAAACACCTGACCGAGGCCCGGGAGATCAACCCCGAGTCCGGCGGCTTGTCTAAATACCTGGTCCGGTGCTTTGTCGGACAGCGGCGTTTCGATCTGGCGGCGGTGGAACTCGAAAAGGAACCGGCACGACACCAAAACGAATCCGAGCAGCCGATCCGCCTGGCGCATGCCTTGGCCCGCGACGGGCAGATCGACCGGGCCGTCGAGACGTTGGCAAAGGCGATCGACGGCGAGCCGGCGCGGGCCGACCTGCAGTTTCAGCTCGGCATTCTGTTGGCCTCCACGGACGACATTCCGGCGGCGGCGGAAACACTTCAATCGGCGGCAGAGTTGGCGCCTTGGGATGTGGACATCCTCCAATACCTCGGCCTGGCGCTTGGGGCGCTGAAGCGACCGGCGGACGCGGCAAAGCGGCTGGCGGTCGCCCAGAGGCTGCGACCCGGCGACGCCCACATAGCGTTGCTGTTGACGCTCGCGGTCGAGGCCGCAGAACACTCGGGGATTCCGACATCTGTCGATCCGCTGCCGGCGGAAGAGACTTCGGCCGACAACACGTCCATCGAAGCGTTGGGCGAGCTGATCATTGAGGAGCCGGATTTCGTCGAGGCCTTTCTGAGTCTTCCGGATTCGAAGATGGACTCGCGGGTCTTCGCCATGCTGGCCGCCACACTGGAGCGGGCGCTCGAACACCACCCGGAATACGCCGACCTGCACCATCATTGTTCTCGCATTTACGATCGGCTCGGTCGAACCGACGACGCGATCTCCGCGGCGAGGCGGGCGGTTGACGTCAATCCACGATATGTCGACGCCCTGATTCAGCTCGGACGACTCTATGCGGAGACACGGCGCGACAGCGAAGCCATCGAACCACTAGAGACGGCCATCGAACGGGGCGGGGACTATCCGGACGTCCATTTCATGCTCGCCAATCTTTATCGCACGACCGGCGACGATCGGCGGGCATGCGTCGAATACGTCCGGGCGATCAAGCGCAACTCGAACTACGAACGGGCCCACCGGGCACTCGCCGAATTCGTGTCGGCCTGAGAGAAAGGGGCGGGGGGATGTCGTATTTGTTGGAGGTGCTCGGGCGGGGGATGCTTGGGCGTATTGCCGGGGCGTTTGGAAAAGCCCTGGGCGCCGATTCGGGGGAGACCCTCGACCAGCTCGAACATCTCGTTGAACGCGATCCGGAAGATATTGATGCCCGCGTGAGATTGGGCGGGGCGTATTTGAACGGCGAGGATGCGGTTTCCGCCCGTCGGGTGTTTTCGGACATCCTCTCCGAGAACCGTCCCGCTCCGATCGCTGCCCGCATCGGAATGGCCTGCGCCCTCGACCAATTGGACCGCGTCGAACAATCGCTGGAGCAACTTCGCGTCGTTCAGAAGGAGGACCCGCTCAACCCCGCGGTTCTTTTCTGTCTGGGGTTCTGCCATGAGCGATGCGGACGAGAGATCGAGGCAATCAACTACTATCAGGACGCGATCGATGTTTGCCCGACGCTGCGCAACGCCCGCGAGCGGCTGGCGGCGATTTTTCTGCAGCAGGATCAGCTCGATCCGGCGATTCATCACTACACCGAGCTTTGCCGGCTCGACCCGCAACAGACGGATCTGCACCTGACGCTTGCGAATCTGTTGCTGAAGGCAGAAGACTACTCCGAGGCGATCCGTCGATATGAGCACGCCGTCGCGCTGGAACCGGACAACTGGACGGTCCACAACGATGCGGTCACGGCCTACGAAAAGGCGGGATTGTTTCGCGAGGCGATCGAACACCTCCACGACATGATTGAGAAACAGCCCGACTTCGCGGACACGCGATTGCGGCTTGGCGATCTCTACACCCGAATCGGAAACCACGAGGCCGCGACGGGTCAGTATGAGCAGGCGGTTGAACTTGCTCCGGACTACCTGGAGGCAAACGTCCGGCTTGCGACGCAGCACCTTCGATCCGGCCGATTCGAGGAGGCGGCGCGGTGGTTTGCATTTGCGCTGGAACTGAATGACCGGCTGCTGTCGGCCTACGTGGGCATGGGCGTGGCCCAGCACGCCGGCGGTCGCGAAGCGGAGGCCATGGCGACGTTCGAATCGGCCCGCAACATCGAGCCGAACAGCACGCTACTATTCAGCGAAATCTCGCGAATGCACCTGAAGGCCGCCGCTGTGAAGCAGGCGGATCACTTCCTGACGAGCAGTGTGGATGTTGATTCCCGCGAGGAGGAATCCTCCGATCCGTCGATTCACACCGACCTGATATCCGAGCAGATCGAGCGACACCGCAATGCCTTGGCTACGCGACCCAACCATGCCGACATTCACTATCGGCTTGGGCTCCTGTTGCGCAATCGCGGACAGATCGACGATGCCATTGTGTGCTTTGAGACCGCGGTTGAAATCAACCCGTCGTACATGAAGGCCCTTATCAAGCTCGGTTTGGCGCTACACGAGGCCGGACGGGCCGACGAGGCAATCGATACCTTCAAGAAGGCCGTCGATCTGCACCCCGAATACCTGGATCTGCATTACCGGCTCGGGCTGCTATTTGCGCAGAAGCATCAATTCGAACTGGCCATCGAGCAATTCGAGCATGCCGCGGACGGCAATCCCGGAAATGTCGAGTTTCAGGCGAACCTTGCGCTGGCCCTACAAAACATGGGTCTGATCGATCGAGCCCATGCCACGTGGGAAATCG
>JAPULF010000037.1 GCA_027295245.1 Planctomycetota bacterium | reverse complement strand
CTTCCTCTACTCTGCGGCTATCGCACTGCCGAACGCCGCCGTGCCCGCCCCCATTTCAAACTTGTACCCCTGCTCCGCCAGGGTCCACTCCATCGCTGCAATCGCGCCGACGGTATCGACCTCATCCACGTATCCCATGTGGTTCAGCCGGATCATCTGCCCCTTCATGCTGCCCTGACCGCCGGCGCAATGGACGCCATACTTGCCGCGCATGGTCTTCCGCCAGCGCGGCTCGTCGACGCCCGCCGGGACACGAATGCCCGTCACCGAGTCCACCGGATCGGCTGCGAACAGCTCCAGACCCAAGGCCGCGACGGCTGCCCGAGTCGCCTTGGCCAGCCGAGCCGTCTTCGCCCAGACATTCTCCAGGCCCTCCTCCTTGATCTGCTTGAGCGTGAACACCAGCCCCCGGACCATCTGATTGTTCGGGGTGTAGGGCGGGTCCCACTTCTCGAGGCTCTTGCGATAGGCCTTGATGTCGGTGTAGTACGCCGGCGCCTGGTGCGAATCGACCACCTCCCAGGCCCGCTCGCTCACCGCCACCAGCCCCAATCCCGGCGGCAACATGAGTGCCTTTTGCGAGCCGGTCACGGCGATGTCCACGCCCCACGCGTCCATCTTGAACGGGATCGTCCCTATCGACGTGATGCCATCCACCAGGCACAACGCCCCGCGGTCGCGGCACACCCTGGCGATGCCTTCGGCGTCGCTGAGGGCGCAGGTGCTCGTCTCGGAGTGAACGAAGATCACCGCTTTGAGATCGGGATGCTCCTTGAATTTCGCATCGACCTGGTCGGCCTTGAAGCCCTGCCCGTATTCGAGGCGGTATTCCACGTGAGGGAGGTTGAAACGCACCAGAATGTCCCGCCACCGCTCGCTGAACTTGCCGGAATGACAAACCAGCGTCTTCGTATCCGGCCGGCAGCACCCCAGAATCGCCGCCTCCATCGCCGCGGTACCGCTTCCGGTCAGCACCAGCGGTTGCGTCTCGGTCTGGAAGGCGTAGCTCAGCAGCCCGGTACACTCCTTCAGCGTCTCCCGAAAACCCGACGTGCGGTGATGGTCCAACGGCTGGGCCATTTCCAGCATCGCCTCGGGGCTGACCATCGTTGGCCCGGGCGTGAATAATCGTAACTTTTGCATAGCGACCACCTCCGGTTGCGTCTCGCAATGATGCCGTCCATCCGGCCTTCGAAGCCACCGCGCAACTGCGAAATGCCGCGGAAAGTATAGCCGCCCAACACGACGCCCAAAAGCCGAAGCGACCGGGTCCCCCGATAGAATCCGGCCCCAGGGATGCTCCCCTGCAAACGCGACGGGTTCTATTTCTCGGCACGATGATTTCAGGGGGGGGGTCTGGATTTGTCCCGGCCCCCGCCGATACTATCGGAGAGTCGATTTCAGGAATCGTACGATCGATCACAACAGGAGGCGTCACGGATGGCCCGAAAGAAAACGGCGTCGAAATCAAAACGGCCGGCATCCGGCAAGTCGAGCGGGCGACCGAAAGGGCGCAAGAATCAAGCCAGCGCAAAGATCACGGGCTTCGCCGAGTCCGTCGTCAAATCGGCATCGCAGCGACGCGACCCCGCCATCGTTATTCCAATGCGAACGCTTTCCAATGCCAACTACAACAAGAAACGGCGCATCATCGAAATGGGCCGCAAGACAGCCACCCGCAACTTCTTCGACCTCGGCAAGGCCAAGAGCTTTATGCAATCGGTCCTGATCGCCAGCGGCTGCAAGAAGCTGATCGACGAGAACAAGACCGTCAGCATCCGCGGATTGTATTACTTGTCCAAACACACCATCCCCGGCACGAGCGAAAAGACCTTCAACGACCAAAATGAGAGCGACCCGATCATCGAGGACCTGGAAGTCTCGCTCGGCTCCCTTCGCGAGGAATTGCACGTCTTCGCCGACAATCGCGGCAGCATCGCCGGAAACCTGACGGTTGTCAGTCTGGGGGATGAGATCAACCTCCGAAAGATGGGGGCCAGCGGGTTCGCCATCCCGAGCATCGTCGAGCCCGACGTTTTCCAATTCCGCAAGTGCGAGGCGAAATTCATCCTCCACGTGGAAAAGGGCACCATTTGGTCTCGATTCAACGAGGACAAGTTCTGGAAGAAGCACAACTGCATCCTGATCCACGGAGGCGGCCAGCCCCCCCGCGGCGTCCGGCGGCTCCTCTTTCGCATGCACGACGAGCTGAAGCTGCCGCTGTACTGCCTCCTGGACAACGACCCCTGGGGATACTACATCTACAGCGTCATCAAGCAGGGCTCGATCAACCTGGCCTTCGAGTCGCAGCGCATGGCCGTGCCCGACGCCAGGTTCATCGGCGTCCGCAGCCGCGACTTCGAAGAGTTCGACCTGTCCGACGACGTCAAGATCGCCGTCGACGACAAGGACATCAAGCGGGCCAAACAGATCCTCAACTATCCCTGGTTCAAGGGCAAAAAGGACTGGGAGAAGGAAGTCAACCACATGCTCGAGCACGGCTTCAAGATGGAGGTCGAATCGCTCCTCACCAAGAGCATCAGCTTCGTCACCGAAACATACGTTCCGCAAAAACTCAAGCGCCGCAACCAGTGGCTTGATTAGCTCGAAACAAGACTGGTCGTAATGGAGTGGCCACGCAAGTTGTGTCGGCGGGCTCGCAGGGAGTCCTCTGAATAGGCAGAGTCAGGGTTCCACCCGATCGATTTCCATCATTCCGAAAGGGCGACAGATAAACCCGCGGGGTTTGCCCGGGGCGGTCTTCGGGAAGGCGCGTAGGCATATTTCCGACTGGGCATGATCGAGAGAACGTGCCGGAAGTTTCGTTGCCTCTGAAGCCAACCGGTGTACC
This sequence comes from Planctomycetota bacterium, assembly GCA_027295245.1. Lineage (GTDB taxonomy): Bacteria > Planctomycetota > Phycisphaerae > UBA1845 > UTPLA1 > JAPULF01. The sequence continues at coordinate 4,378 of JAPULF010000037.1, read as the reverse complement.
CTACGATCGAAGAGGAAATCGTGATGGCACACCGCGTCGCCCACATCCTGCGGGAATTCGAGCGTCGAAAGACCGACTACGGCGAGGGCGCCGGCTCGATGAAGTTGGATCTGCTCCGCCAACTCGATGGCCGAAGTTTTGGCCGGGCGAGCGACCTGCTCCGCTTACACGAGATTCTCTGCTTCGTACGTGCCTATCCCGACAATGAAGAATTGTTGGCGCAGGCAGAGCGTGCGCTCGAACGTTTTTCCGAGCGAAACGACCTGCGGCGATTTCGGAAGGCCCTGCGAAACACCGGCGTCGCCGGCACGTCGATCCACTTTTCGTTCTTCGCCTCGACGGCATACTGGCTGGCCCGTCGCTGGCCCTCACGATTGACCATCGATTGGGACGAATTCGAGCAAACCGAGAGGCTCGAACGCCTCCTGTCGCTGCTGGCCCTTCCCGCCGAGTCGCCCGGGCTGGACGAATATGGGTTCGAGGTTCGCGAGTGGATCGACCGGATGAAGGGACCCAATGAGACCGACGCGGCCTTTCTTCTGCGAAGGCTGCATCAGATCCGCATGAGCGACGCCCACATCCAAATGCTCTACGAGGACATGGACGTTCCGATCTGCCTTGCGCCGGGACCGACGACACCGGCGCGAACACGGGAAAAGCTGCCCGTCCCGGCAATCAAGTACCAGACAGTCCCGTTTCGGCGATCGCTCCCCGGGGCCCGGAAGTCAACCGACCGAACGCCACCGGCGATCCGAGCCCTGTCCGTGCGTGAGGGCCGGGCCGTCGTCGACCTCGCCAAATCGACCATGGTGACCCGCGAACGCGATCTGGATGCCTTTGCCTATGGCGATTCCCGCGACGTCCGTATGGTCGACTGCGGCGACGGGCTGCAATTCGCGTATATCGGCGTCATCCCGCAGCGTCGCCTCATTCTCGAGTGTCTTTACGGATTCATCATGCTGAAAAACGGGGTCGCCGTCGGGTACGGCACGAACACGGGGCTCTTCGGCTCATCCGAGGTTGCGTTCACGGTTTTCGACACGTTTCGGGCCGGCGAAGCGGCCTTGATGTACCACGGAATGTTGTCGATCGCGCGGCACCTGTTCGCCGCGGACACATTCACAGTCGACCCCTACCAACTCGGCGAGGACAACGAGGACGCCATTCAAAGCGGGGCATGGTGGTTCTATCACAAGCTCGGGTTCAGGCCACGGGATTCGCGGCTGATCGACATCATGCGGCGGGAACTCAAACGCAAACAGGCAAACCCCGGCCACCGATCGAGCCCGACCACGCTCAGGAAGCTCGCGACCGCAAGCGTGTTCCTGCACTTGGAGAATCGGCGCGCCGACGTACTCGGCGTTCTGCCGCTTGCCGACGTGGGCCTGAAGATCACTCAATATCTGGCCACACGATTTGGGCATGATCGCCGCCTGGCAACGAGCACTTGTTCGAGGGAAGCCGCCAGACTGCTCGGCGTGGGCTCGTTGCGCCGTTTTTCCACCGGCGAACGAACGGCATGGCAGCACTGGAGCCCGCTGATCATGATCTTGCCGGGCATTCGTCGTTGGAGCCGAAAGGACAAGACAGCGCTCGTCCGAACGGTCCGCGCGAAAGGCGGCCTTCGCGAGTCCGAATACCTCGTGGGCTTCGACGGACACACCCGACTTCGTCAGGCGATTCAGACGCTGGCGAGGTCCGACTGATCTACTCTTTCGGCGTATTGGCGGGTTGAGAACTGGCCGCGTCGTCAGGCGGCGTTTGTTGCGATGTGGGAGGTGGCGGACGCGATTCGGTTCCGGTAGCCAGTGGCCGGGCGATCTCCTGGACCCAATACCGCCCGTATTCCCCACCATCCTTTACCGCGACCCCGATCTCGGTGAAAGCGGGATCCAGCATATTCGCCCGATGTTTCGGAGAGTGCATCCAGTTGGTCATGGCCTCCTCGACGGTGGTTTGACCGGCAGCCAGATTCTCGCCTATTTTCGCGAAAGCGTATCCGAAACCAATCGCACGATAATCGACCGTCGAGCCCCCCTCAGGGTCCACGTGATCGAAGAAACCGCCGTCGATCAATCGGCAGGCATAGTAGTCGGCGATTGCCGTCAGGGAGACGCTTCGTTTCAAGGGTCCGACGCCCGCCTTGCGACGTTCGGCGTTGATCGCATCAATGAGCTGTTGAGCAAGATCCTCGCTCGCTGCGGGATCGGTACAGGGCTCGATCGCGGAGATTGGCTGGACACCGACCACTTTGTCTGGGGCTAGCGCATTCGAGGCTTCCTGACAGCCTGCGAGCATCAGACCAGCCAGCGATGCGGTCAGGAACCCTGCTTTGGATCTATTGCCAGCGGCCAAGCCGGACCTCCCAAAAGTCGCCCGTCAAGAACGTCGCCGACGGGTTGTCTTTCCAATACCTTAGTGTAGACATACTATCGGCTCGGAGCAAATCGGGCTCACGCCGGAATTCGACCGTCGCGCGGTCTATTCTCTCCGTATTGACGAAACTCCGGTTGTTTCAGCAAGTTATAATCCATTGGCCCATCGACGCTTGTTGCGTCTTTTTTGAATTCGCCGATGATCTCGGACTGCCGAGTTTGACGGATGCCGGGTCGTCATACGTCGATTCGGCATGCCGAATCTGTTCGCGGTGGCCGCATGAGACACGTCGCAACCGAATCCGATTATCGGAACCGTCGCATCGCAATGGTGCAATCGCAGGTTTCCGCTCGTGGCGTCCGTGATGCAAGGGTTCTGGAGGCCCTTTCGAGCGTTCCCCGAGAGCAATTCGTCCCGCCGTCCCTGGCTGAAGTCGCCTACGAGGATCGAGCCCTCGGAATCGGCATGGGCCAAACCATCTCCCAACCCTACGTCGTCGCGTGGATGACCGAGGCCCTGTCGATCAGAACAGAGCACTCGATCCTCGAGATCGGCACCGGAACGGGCTATCAGACCGCGATTCTCGCGAAGCTGGCCAGAGTGGTGTACACGGTCGAACGAATCGAGGCCCTTGCGACCGAAGCCCGCGAAAGGCTGAATCGACTTGGGATTTCCAATGTGGCGTTCAAGACCGGCGACGGCTCTCTGGGATGGGAGTCCCACGCCCCATTCGACCGGATCATCGTCACTGCAGCGGCCCCTGCGATCGCATCGCAGCTAGTGGATCAGCTTTCGGTCGGGGGGCGGCTCGTGATTCCCACCGGCTCACACACCCACCAGGTGCTCACGACCTTGGAAAACCACCGAGATGGGGTGGTCGAAACATCCGGCATCCCGGTTCGATTCGTAAAGCTGATCGGCGCGAAGGGGTTTCCAAGTTAGCCCGCGTCGCCAGTTTTCGGACGCAAACCCAGCGGGAAACGCCCAACCCGATCCCGCAACGCCATCCGCGCGCGTTCCGGACCGATAGATTGTCAGAACGGGAACGATATATATGTCGGGGAGGCGAACGCCTCGCCGGAAAAAACGAATTGCCCTATAATCGCCGCAAGATCTGAGCGAGACCTGCAAGAGTGAACCCGGTCGTCTTTCCTCTCGAGGGGATTCCAACCGGCGCTTGGGTTCGCGCAAAAGTAAGGAGAACTTCGAATGGTGTTGAGTAGATACAAAGCGATTGCAATCGCTCTGGTTGCCGGGATTTCATTCGGACTTTCCGCGAGCTTCGCGGCCCCTCCCGAGAAGCCAAAAAAAGACAAGGAAAAGCCGGACTTCCCGAAATTCGAAGAGGCCATGAAGGACTTCAAAGAGGTCCCCACGGCCGAGAAGCCCTTCTTCCCGCTCTGGTACAAAAAGAAGACGGACGAACTCAGGGCTCAAATCCCGGGCAGCATGATCGGCAAGCAGTTTCTAATCGCAACCAGCATGGCCGGCGGCGCGGTCTCGACCGGCTTTCAGATCGACCACTTTTTGGCGTATTTCGAACGGATGAACAAGAAGCTGGTATTGATGCGCGTCGATCCGCGTTATGTCGACGGCGGCAGCAAACCGATCTCCGACGTCATCAAGCGCAGCTACGGCGCCGACGTCATTCTCAAGACATGCAAGATCGTCACGATGAAGGGTTCCGACCCCATCATCGACCTGGACGCCCTCTTCAAGTCGGACTTTTCGCGCATCGGCCGTTGGGGTGGCGGTTCGATCAACTCCTCGCTGAGCAAATGGGCACAGTACAAGGCATTTCCGCAAAACGTCGAACTGACGGCCGATCTTGCCATGATGCGCGGCAGCACCGGCCGTCGGACCTTGTTTCACTACAGCCTGTCGAAGATTCCCGAATCGACCAAGGGGTTCAAGTCCCGAGTTGCGGACGACCGCGTCGGTTACTTCCTGACCGTCAGAAAAGACTGGAGCAAGGACTACGACGCTGATTCGCTCTTCAACC
>JAPULF010000369.1 GCA_027295245.1 Planctomycetota bacterium | reverse complement strand
GCCGGGAAAGGTTTTGCCGTGGCCCAGGCCGACGTTTCGCCTCTGGCGATACCATGCAAGCTGGGCGGACTTGGGGTCGGCGGCGACGAGGTCGGGACGCCCGTCACCGTCGAGGTCGGCTATGACCGCGGGCCGATCGTCGGCCTTGCCCGGCACCGGGTAGGCGAAGGTGAGGGACAGCCAGTCGCGCTCGCCGCGGACGCGTGACGCACCGCTGAGGCGGTAGCCGACGACGCGATTGCTTAGTTGCTGTATGACGAACATGTCGGCGGCCGGTCGGCCGAGAACGGGCACGGCGGTCAGGCTTCGTAACGCGGGTCGGCGGAATTCCGGCTGGGGGCCGAGGCGACCGAATGCGTCTTGCAGGCGCACTGCTACGGGGTAGCCCTGCTTGGAGCCGAAGGTGAGCAGGTCGCTTCGACCGTCGCCGTCGGCGTCGGCGATGATGATGCCGTGGGTGTCCGATCCGCCGTGGGCGTAGCGCTGTGGGCGGTCGAGCCGGCCGTCCGGGTCTTGGGTGTAGACGAAGATGTGGTTCTCTCCGAGCAGCACCACGTCGGACCGTCCATCGCCGTTGAGGTCGCCGATTGCCAGTCCGGACGAGTAGGGCATGCCCTCCTTGTTTCGTATGATGCGCGGCGATTCCCATTCCTGGTCGGGCCCGCGTGCGATGACGACCAATTCCTTGGGATCGCCGAAGAAGACGAGGTCGGGGCGGTTGTCGCCGGTGACGTCGGCCAATTCCAGGGATGCGATCTGCCAGACGGAGGAAACCGTGTCGCGGCGAAAGCGGGTGGAGTCGGCCAGGTCGTTGGGATCGTCGTCGTCTCGGGTATCGGGCGGTTCGGGCTCGCCCGGCTTTCGCTGGAGGAAGATATCGATCTTGCTTCGTCGATTGTTGACGACGGCGAGATCGAGCAGGCCGTCTCCGTTCAGATCGGCCGCCCGGAGATTCCTGATGCCGTGATCGAGCTTGTAGATCTCCATCTCGCCGAAGCCGAAGTATTCATGGAGCGGCGGATTCTTTTCGCCGGCAGTGTCTTCGGGGCGCGCGATGCCGGTCCATCCGCAGACACTCGCGAGGCCGATCGCGGCGAATAGAACTGGGCGCGTTTGCGACGGCCGGCGTCGGTCTTTTTTGGGCGATCTAATCATTCGGTCGTTCTCCAGTCGCTTTCGATCGGTTGCACTTTTGTCCGCCGTCTTGACCGGGCCCGTGCCTCGGGGGTGGCCGGTGAAACGGTCCGTGGGTGCAAGAATATCGTGAACGGGGGATTCTATCGTATTTCACGGATTATTGTGGCGACGGATGTTGTCGCTGGGGCCGGATCATCGAATCGAGGAATGCCCGTCGGCCACAAGGGGTGAGGCCACGGTGATTTGTGGTGGTGTTACGGTGAGTTGTTGCGACGGTGCAGAGGATCGTTGCTTGCGGTCTTGGATCGGGGAACGGACGAGACGCGTTCGATTCGGCATTGGGAGGGGGCGCGGGGCTGTGGCCCGGCCGATGGGTTTGTACTAACATGTCGGTGGTTTGTTGAAGACAGGGGTACGCGGTCCGATCATTCGAGACCGAATTCAGGCGGAAGGGTCATGAGAAAACCAAACAGGATCATGGTCGTTGCGGCGATCGTTACGGGGATCAGCATTTCGTCGGCCGGTGCGGAGACTATTGTCTTGCGGGGCGGGCAGACGATCCATGGGTCGATACTGAAACAGAACGACGAATTCGTTTTCGTAGACATGGGGTTTACGGTGATGGAGGTTCCGCGGAGCCGTATCGGCGAGATTCGGGAAGACTCGAGCTCCGAGACGGAGGCTGCCGGGGCGGAAATCAAGACCGAAGACCTGTATTTCACGCGCGACTTGCCGGTGGCCGGGATCGAAGGGCTTTCGGTGCGATTCGGCGAGGCGGTGGTGATGGTCCGGTCGCCGGGCGGTCTGGGCAGCGGGTTTATCATCGACGAACGCGGCTACGTGGTCACCAATTTCCACGTTATCGAGGGCGAAACCAAGATTACGATCGTCATTTTTCGCAAGGTGGGCGACGCGTTTCAACGCGACAAGATCGACAAGGTCAAGATCGTGGCGGTCAATCCGTTTTTCGATTTGGCGCTTCTCAAGATGGAACCGCCCGATGGCATGAAGTTCAACAAGGTCTATCTCGATACGAGCGAGAGCCTGCGCGACGGCGACACGGTCTTTGCGATCGGCAACCCTCTGGGGCTGGAGCGGACGCTGAGCCAGGGCATCGTGAGCAAGCGCAATCGAACCGAAGGCGGGCTGGCGTATATTCAGACGACGGCGCAGATTAACCCCGGTAATTCGGGCGGTCCGCTGTTTAACAATCGCGGGCAGGTGATCGGGGTGACGAATATGAAGATCACGTTCGGCGAAGGGCTGGGCTTCGCGATACCGGTGCGGCACGTCATCGAGTTTCTGAAGTCTCGCGAAGGGTTTGCTTATGACAGCGACAGTCCGTCGTCCGGGCATCACTATCTGCAGCCGGTGAAACGCAAGCTGTTCGAGGCCCCGGGATTCCTGAAGCCCGCCCCTCAAGACACGAAGAAAAAAAGCGACTCTGACACCACCGGAAATACCGGGACTTGAAAGGGACTTTGATGAGGACCACCCGCATCCCGCCATGGCAATGGCTTGCTATTTCGTTGGCTTCGGTGGCGCCGTTGGCGTCGGCGACGGCCCAGGAGTCGGATCGGCCGGCGGAGTGGGCGCCCGCGGATGCCGTGTTCTTCATTGGAAGTCCGGATGTACATGACGCGGTCGAGGCCGGCAAGAAGACGGTTCTTAAGGACTACTTCGAGGATCCGGACCTGAAGGACACACGCGACACGATGTTCGAGCAGATGCGCGAGGCGGCGGAGGGACTGTTTGAATCGCTGGGGATGCGTGACCTCGAGAACATCGAGGAACTGGGGCTCGGCAAACTGGAGATCTCGAAGCTCTATCCCCACGGCGGGGCGTGCGTCTTCGGAACGCTGGAATCGGCCGGATCCGATGAAACCGAACCCAGCGGAGAATTTCAATTCGTCGCGGAGATGGGAAAGAACTACGGGGAGCTGCGCGAGCTTGTCGAGAAACTGACGAAGAAATTCCAGGATCGAAAATTCAAACGAGAGACCACCCGGTTCAGGGGCACGACGATCGTGACGTTGATTCCTCCGGCGGATGAAGAATCGGATTCCGACGACGAGGCGTGGGCTGATGATGACGAGGAGGATCCGTCCCCGATCGTTTACGCCTTTCACAAGAAGACGTTTCTGCTCGGCTCGGACGTCGATCTGACGAAACAAACATTGCTTCGCATGACGGAGCGCAAGTCCGATTGCCTGGCGGCGAGCTCCGATTACACCCACCTGTCGCGAACGTGCAGTCCGGTCGGGCAGTTGCGGGTGTATGTCAATCTTCCCCGCATCTTCAAGATTATGGGCGAAGCCGATCCGGACTACGCCCGGGGCTTCGCCGCATGGGGGCTGTCGGCCTGGAAACCGCTGGTCGGAACATTGCGTATCGGGCGGCCGAAGGGAGTGGTTTATACGCTTCAGATGAACCTCCCGCTGGGATCGACGGAGAAGGGGCTCGGCAAGATTCTCGCGATGAAGAATCGGCCGGTGTCGCCGCCGAAATACATCGACGCGGACACGGCGATGCTGGTGGTCTGTAACCTGGCGGCGGGAAACATATTCGACGAGATTCTGGTGAGCATGGAACGGTTCGACGCGGACACCGCCCAGGCAATGCGGGCAGGCCTGGATGTACCGTGGGGTGATGACGGGGAGACCATCAACGTCCGAAACGACCTGATCGGGTTGTTCGAGGGGCCGTTCACGATTTCGATCGGCCTGAAAAAACCGTTCGGGGCCAATTCGATCCGCATACTCGTGGCGATGGCCCACAAGAATCGGGCCGGGCTCGAAAAGCTGTTCAACGCCTTGACGGGTGGACCGCTCAAGAAACGCGACATGCTGGGCCAACAGGTCTATGAAGTCGCGGGCCCCATGATGATTCAGGGCCTGGCCCTCGCGGTCACCGAACGCCTGTTTGTTGCCGGAAGCAACAATTCGATCGGGTCGGCGATCCGCGCGGAAAAGAGCGAAGCCGAAGGGCTGGCCGGAGAAGAGGCGTTTACGAAGATTGCCGAATACCTTCCGGATGAGGCGTGGCTCACGATTTACTATGACAGTCAGAGGCTGGGCCAGTTCTTGATCGATCTCACAAAAAAGACGGACGACTCGGAAAAAGACGGATTATCGATCGGCAATATGGAAAAGGACGACTTGAGCCAGTCGATCGCTCAGATTCTGCCCATGTTGCTGATGATGGGAGGAGCCCCGGACGCTGATTCGATGGAGGCGAGCCTCAAATACGAAGGCAGTTGGGTGATGACCGCAACCACGCGGGGCAAATCCATAGATTTTCAAGTGGTGGGTGTAAGCCCGGAAAGGGCGAAAAAGTAGGGTCTGACGCCTATGAAG
>JAPULF010000368.1 GCA_027295245.1 Planctomycetota bacterium | reverse complement strand
TTGGAGAACCATGGGCACGGAACAGGACCTGATTGCAAGACTGCGAAGGGGCGACCGCGAGGCTCAGCGGGAACTGTATGAAGCCACGTCCGGGCGGATCTACGGTGTGCTCTTGAAGATCACGCGGAACAAAGATGTCGCATTAGAGCTGGCCCAGGAAACCTACCTGCGAGCATTCACCCGTTTCAAGGATTTTACCGGACGGTCTTCGCCCGCCTCGTGGCTGTACAGAATCGCCGTCAATGAGGCCCTTCAGTATCTTCGCCGCGAGAAGAGCGAGGGCGAGCATTTGCGGATCCTCAGGCATCGGCGGGACCGCTACTCCGGCGAGGCGCCGGCGGCCTTGCGGCTGGATGTACAGGCCGTCCTGGCGCGACTCGATCCCATAGATCGGACCATTCTCGTTCTCCGATATCAGGAAGGGATGGACTATCGAACCATCGCCCAGGTTCTTGAATGCGAAGCCGGCACGGTCGCGTCGCGGCTGAATCGCGCCCGCGCCCGACTACGCGAAAAACTCGCCGACGCGTATGCCCCCAGGGAAGAAATACGCGGCGATTTTCATCAAAGAAACTAGAACCGACGCGCTTGCTGCGCCGGGCGATTCGACGATGCGGTAGAGAAATGGGCTGCGAAAGGACAAGAGACCGATTGGGCGCGTATTTGGACGGCGAGCTTTCTGCCGAGGATCGGCGGGTCGTCGAAGCCCATGTAGCCGAATGCGCAGGCTGCCAGGCGGAATTGAAGACGGAACACGCGATCGCCGCGGAACTCTCGATTCCGACGTCCGCAAAAGTGCCGGACGGGTTGTGGGAGGCCATCGAGGACGAATTGGATGCGCAACGGCGTGCGCAGCCGAGTGAGAACCCGGTCCGGCCTGGTCTTCGTCGATTTGCCATTGCTGCCGGGATCATCCTGGCGGCGGTGGCCGGCACGGCTTTGTTTGCACGTTCGGAACGGGGCGCCGGCGAGGCCCGGGCTTCGTCCATCAACTTCGACGTTCTCCTCGATTCGATTTCGTTCGATCCCGACAAGGCCCTCAAGAAATTTCTCGTTCTCTATGGCGCCAAGGAGATACGGGCTTTTCAGGTCTCGGACTATGCGTCCGACCTGAATTTCGCGCTGCCGGATTTGCTACCCGGCGGGTTTCGTCTCCTACGCGTCTACGGGCTCCGATTCGGCGACGGCGTGGGCCTTGCGGCGCGATATGCCCGCGGCGAAGAATTTCTCGCCGTCCTGGTTCATCCGGCGGTTTACAAAGAGGACTACGGCACCCGTAAGGACCATTCATGCGTAATCGGCAAGCACCGGGGACAGAAGACATGCGTCGGTCCCTGGAGCCTCGTTCATGTGACCGATTCGACGACTTGTCATTGCGTCTTGAGCCGATTGGGCGATTCTCCGGAGTTGGCGCCGATTCTGGAAGCGGTGGCGCCGTCGTCGGCGGACGCATATGCACAACATCATGATGTAGGCGACGGTCATTAGCCGTGCTTCTTTCGTGTGATCGGTCCGGTCGGTAATGTCGTCTTTGGGCTCCAGTCACAATTCGTCGTCGCGTGTAAAGCCATTTCGCACACACAATCTCTGCCATTGCCGGGAGTCCGGTTTGTGTTTTCGGACGCGGGCAACACATACTCATCCAACCTAGGTGAATACCCGATGAACCGCTGGACCACGAGGCCGGGGGAACAAACGGATGGCACAAGAACCGACGTGCAACCGATGTGGAAGTAGCGAATTGTTGGATGGCAGCTTGAACTCCTCCGGCCAAGTCCGGTTTCGCCCGGAGGGGATCAACTTTTTCACTTTGCGCACGGCCGACATTGCCCTGAAGACCCGGATTTGCATGGCCTGCGGCTCGATCAACCTCGAAGGCGATATCGAGAAGCTCAAGCTGCTGCGGTCCTAGCGAATTCGGGCGGGCTCCGGCGAGTCGGCTTACTTCGAGCGATTGACCGCTCCGAAACGTGCTTCCCATGTTGTAGTTGATTCCCACACCCAAATCATGATATGATGATGTCACCCCGGTTGCCTTGACGGATGAGTGAGGGGCGTAGGAGTGATCTTCGAGGGGAAGGAACCGGATCACTGCCCTGCGTGGCATCGGCGAATCGATCGACGCAACCGGCAGCTTCTGAGCCGCCTTCGGGCGGCTCTCTTTCTTGACAGGCGGCCGCAAGGCTGCCCGGAAATCGCGGTCGTCGCGCGCTAACTCTCCGGTGGCTCGCCGGAAATGGCTTTCCACTTCTTTCGTAATGTCGTAACGTGAGACCCGCTCCGGATTGATCCGGCCCGGACGGACGCCGAAGCGAGTTCGAACCGTGACATTGTCAGGACGCGAAGCTGCAAGGCAATGGCAATCCCAACCCCGTTTCACGCCCGAACATCCGCATGCTGCACGAGCATGCGCTGGAAGGACTGGTCGGGCTATCACGCGGTTTGCTTCTACGACACCTATCCCGAACGCGAATACTTCGCCTTTCGGAATTCGGCCGGACTGATCGACGTCACGCCGCTGTTCAAGTACGAAGTATTCGGTCCCGACGCCGGTGGTCTCCTGTCGAGGATCATGGCACGAGACATCGGCAGGCTCGACATCGGGCAGGTCGCCTATTGCTGTTGGTGCAACGATGCGGGCAAGGTTCTCGATGACGGCACCGTTTCGCGACTCGATGACACGCACTATCGCGTGACGGCAGCCGAGCCGAACCTGGCATGGTTTCATCGAAATGCCGGCGGGCGAGACGTGACCATCGAGGAGAGCACCGAAAAGATTGCGGCCCTTTCGTTGCAAGGGCCCAATGCCCGTGACATCCTCAAGCAGGTCGCCGGAGCCGACGTGGCGAGTCTGCGTTTCTTCCGGCTGATGCGTTCGCGGATTGACGGCTTTGATGCGACGATCACGCGGACCGGATACACGGGTGACCTGGGCTACGAGATTTGGGTCGGCAACGAAAACGCATTGGCGTTGTGGGACGCCCTGATATCGGCGGGTCGCGAGTTCGGGCTTCTGCCAGCCGGACTCGACGCGCTTGATATGACCCGTGTGGAGGCGGGGTTCATTCTGAATGGAATCGACTATTTCAGCGCCAATCACTGTCTGATCGAGTCGCGTATGTCCACGCCGTATGAACTCGGGCTGGGTTGGACGGTTCATTTGGATCGCGAGCCGTTCAACGGACAGGGTGCGCTGCGGGCGGAAAAGCGGCGCGGGCCGGCGCGGCGATTCGTCGGGCTCGAGATCGACTGGGACGAGACGGAAGCCTTGTTCGCGGCGCACGGGCTTCCGCCGGAAGTGTGCGGCAGCGCCTGGCGGTCGGCGGTTCCGATCTATACGCCGGACGGCGTTCATGTCGGGCAGGCGACGAGCGGATCGTGGTCGCCGCTTCTCAAGAAGAACCTGGCGCTGGCGACCGTTGGGGCGCCGCACGGCAAGATCGGCGAGGAGCTTCGGATCGAAGTCACCGTCGAGTACGTTCGGAAATCGGTGAAGGCGACTGTCTTAAAGAAGCCTTTTTTCGATCCACCCCGCAAGAGGGCCTGATGGCGGAACGATACGACGCGATCATTGTGGGGGGCGGACACAACGGTCTTGTTTGCGCGGCCTATCTCGCAAAGGCGGGGCGCAGGGTGCTGGTGCTGGAACGCCGGCACGTTTTGGGCGGGGCCGCGGTGACCGAAGAGCTGTACCCGGGATTCAAGTTTTCGGTGTGCTCGTACGTCGTCAGCCTCTTTCGGCCGCACATCATTCGCGAACTGGAATTGGCGCGGCACGGCATGGAGTTGATTCCGCTGGAATGTTCGTTTCTGCCGCTGCCGAATGGAGACTCGCTGTGTCGCTGGGCGGATCCGCATCGGACGCGGCGCGAGATCGCCCGGTTCAGCGCCAAGGATGCGGAGGTCTATCCCGAGTTCGGCATGGCAATGACACAGTT
>JAPULF010000367.1 GCA_027295245.1 Planctomycetota bacterium | reverse complement strand
TCGGGGCGGCGACGATTGTGGACTCAAACAAGGGACCTGCCAACCGGCAGGGCGAATACTCTTACGGGGAAGCGGCGACGATGTCGCACCCGACCCGAACCCGCCGCAGTCCCCAGCAATCTGGTACGAACAGAATGCAGCCGTGTTCATCGCCGTAAACAACCAAGCCGGCGGCCGGCGGTGCCGACGAAATCCGCACCAAATCCCCGGGATTCAACCCGGAACGCCCTTCCTGCCCGTCCATGGTCACAACGCCCTCTTCGCTGTTCACGGACGCGACCACGCCTCGCATCCGATCCGTTTCGGGAAGCCGCAACGGAAATACCGATTCCCATTGCCGGATGGGGCGGGGCCTCGAGGTTGCGGCGGATTCCGTCAACGACGCCCCGCAGTAATCGACCTTGACCGTGTCGACGCGCAGCTCCCGCGCTTTGGGTCCGGACTCGAAGGCAAGCGGCATGCCGACTTCGATGCCGTCGCGCTCACCCGCGTTCAGAAGGCAGTAGCGATCTTCCACCCGAAAGACCCGTAGCGGAACGCGACCCGAAAAAATGTCCGACTCCAGGCGACGAAGTGCCACATCTCCCGGCTCGGCACGCAATGCCGAAAACGCGGATAAAGGAGAAGCAATCGCAAAATGTCCCGCAAAGCGCCGGACCTCCGCGAGGGCCACGTAACGCCCCTCGCGGCGAATCTCCCACTCTTCGCCCAACGCAAGACCGTCTCTCCGTTCACCACAAATCCAAATCTCGTCACCGCCCCGCGTGGGCTGTACGCGCAATACATGTGATTGCAGACGATTCGCCAATCGGTCCGAGGGCGACGGCCACAACATCGCCCCGTCACCCTCCGCGATGGCCGCATTCGACGCCAGCGGCAGGCAGGCCGCCAGCGCCGCCCGAGAATAGATCTGTTTCAGTTCCAATCGGGCAATCGGGATCCCGGCTCGAACGACGAGCACGCGATCGCCCGATCGGAAACCGTCGTCTCCACCACCTTCGATCCAAACGGTCTTCCCGCCGGGTGAGATCCTGTCGACCCGCCCCCAAAGCGTCGTTTCGGCCGGAAGCCGTTCTCGATAGCGGCTCGCCGTATCGCGCGGCACGATCGCGGCCAGTGAATTCGAAACCGGCAGGTCTCCGGAACCGCCGACCCGCGCCGACAATTGCGCGTCGGAAACACCCTCCACCCGCCCGATCCACGCCTCGCGCGTTCCCGAACGGCCCACGACAAGATTGCCGATCTCCACCTGCCCGTCCGGTCGCCGCTCGAACCACACGAGCCGACCCTCGGAATCGACCGTCGTCACCCGATGAACAAACGGTGAGTCGGGCGGCGGCGCGTCGGGCGGCGCCGATTCGAACGCCCCTACCCGCCCTGCGATGACCCACAACCCTGCATTCGCGAACACCGCGACTCGAATACACGAGAGATGCCTCGCCCTTGCTGCAAGAAAACGCCTCAACACTTGGCATCCCCGGCCGAAATCTGCATCCGAGGCCCCAACCGACGACCCACCGCCTCGGCAACCGATTCCACCTCCAGCCGCAACATGCACGCGTGATCGTGCGGGCACTGGCGCAAGCGACGAAAATAGCAGGGCGAACAGGCCAGGTCCTCGATCCGAAGGACGTCTTCGATTCGGCCGTGGGGCCCGGTGCGGGCCGGATTGGTGGGACCAAACAAGGCCACAAGCGGTCGTCCCAATGCCGCGGCCAGGTGCATCGGCGTCGAATCGGCAGTGACGACTACAGCAGCCGACTCGATCAGGGAGGCGAGTTCCCGCAATGTCGTTCGTCCGCACAGACTCACAGCCGACCCTGCTGCCGCCGCCGCCGCCGCGTTTCCCGCGTCTCGATCCGATTCGCCGCCCACCAGCACCGACTTCATGTCGAATCGCTCCCGAATCACGACTGCAAGCTCGCCGAATCGCTCGGGAGGCCAGCACTTGGTCTCCCAACGGGTCGAAGGAACCAGCAGCGCGAACGATTCTTCGGATTCGATGTCGGCTTCCGCCAGCAACCTCGATGCCCGCGTCCGGTCCTGGTTCGTCGTCGTCAAGGAGAAGTCCATCTCCGCATCCCCGAAGCCCAGCATCGGCGCGACGGCAAAGTTTCGGTCGGCCGCGTGGAGATCGCCTCGTGGCGCGCGAATCTTGTGCGTGTAGAAAATAGGGGCCAGTTCGCGGGCATCGGCGAACCCCAAACGCACCTCCGCGCCGGTTACAAACGCCATGAAGCCGCTCCGAAATAGTCCCTGAAGGTCGACCACAAGATCGTACGACCGAGAGCGAAGTGCTGCCAGAAACGAAACGAATTCGCGCGTCGCGCCAAGACTACGGCCGATGGTTCCGAATCGCTTGCGATCGAACGGAACTATCTCGTCCACCGCCGGATCGACGGCCACGAAGTCCACAAACGCAGTCGCGACCAGCCAGTCCAGCTTTGCGAGCGGATACCGCTTTCGCAGTCCGTGCAGCACAGGCAGGGCATGAATAATATCACCGGGCGAACTCGGCTTGATCAGCAGGATTCGCCGGAATTCCCGTTTATCCAGGGCGTTCATTGCGCCGGTCCAAACTGGAGAACCCGCGTCTTTCCGGTCAGATCGGCGAACCGGTGACGCAACACCATCCCGTGTTCCGCAAATACCGACTCCACCGGCGGGGCCTGTCCGCAGCCGATTTCGACGAAGATGAAGCCGCTCGGTTTCAGGATTCGTCCGGCCCCCTCCGCAATCCGCCGAAACGCCGTCAACCCGTCCGGTCCGCCGTAGAGCGCAACCGAAGGCTCGAACTTCTTCACATCTTCCGCAAGCCCCCTCGGGTCATTCTCAGAAATGTAGGGCGGGTTCGACAAGACGAGGTCGAATCCCTGCTCCGGAACCGAATCGGCCGGCAATTCGAGCATGTCGGCCCGAACCAATCGAACCGAATCGGACACGCCATGACGCCGGGCGTTCCGCTTCGCGATTTCCAATGC
>JAPULF010000366.1 GCA_027295245.1 Planctomycetota bacterium | reverse complement strand
GTTTATTGAACCGAAGCCGGAGGGGCTCCCCCGTTTCAAGCGGTACGTGATTTATTCTGATGCCAAGGTGTCCTCGACTCGAATCGAGGTTGTTTGGGAATGGCAGTTGGATGACTTGATACAGAGCGACGACTTGTTGAGGACAAAGGCGAAACAGGAGACGTCCAATTAGTCTCTTGTGCATGACCAGACAGGATCTAAGCTGAAGGAGAGTCACGGAGGCGGATCGAGGTCAAGGACGGATTTGGCGGCGGCTTTGTGGATGATTGGCGCGACGGTACGCGTTTGAGTGACGTAGGTCGGGTTATCGACCCGACGTAGTCCATCAGCAGTCCGACGGACGGACGAGATCGCCCTTCAGAGCCTCTGTAGCAAAAGTGTGGCATTGCATCCAAACAGTTTCACTTTGACTCTCAACGGCCCATTGTTGTCAATACTTCGTCCAGGCACGCCACGATGAACCCCGCGTCCTCCGACGTAATGCACATCGGCGGCTTGATTCGCAGCACGTTGCCGTAAAATCCGCCCTTGCCGAGGAGCAGGCCGCGGGTTCGCGCTTCTTCGAGGACGCGGGCGGCTTCGGTGTTGGCTGGTTCTTTGGTCTCACGGTCGCGGACCAGCTCGACGCCGAGCATCAGGCCCATGCCGCGGACCTCCCCGATGATCGTGTGCTTTTCCATCAGACCTTCCAGCCCCGTTCTTAATTCGCCGCCGACCTTCAGGGCGTTTGCCTGGATGTTCTCTTCGTCGATTACCTCCAGCGTCGCGAGTCCGTAGGTCGCCTGCACCGGGTTGCCGCCGAAGGTGTTGAAGTGCACCTTGCCGACGATCGCCTGGGCGATTTCCGGCGTGGTCGTTACCGCCCCCAAAGCGGTGCCGTTGCCGATGCCCTTGGCCATCGTGACCAAGTCCGGCTGCACGTCCCAGTTCTCGAAGCCCCAGTACTTGGTGCCCGTCCGGCCGAAGCCGGTCTGCACCTCGTCGGCGATGCACAGTCCGCCGGCCTTGCGGACCTCTTCGTACGCGATTCCGAAGTACTCTTTCGGCGGCGTGACCACACCGCCCACGCCCATGATCGGTTCGGCGATGAACGCGGCCACCCGGCCGGGCGTGGCGAACTTGATCAGCTCGCCTACGTCCTTGGCGCACTTCACGTCGCACGATGGGTACTCCAGGCCGAGGGGGCAGCGGTAGCAGTAGCCCGGCATGCCGTGGTGTACGCCGAAGCCCTGGGGCATGACGAACTTCCAGCTCGACTGGCCGGTCATGCCCATCGTCGACGGCGAGCCGCCGTGGTAGCCGTGGCGCAACGTGATCACGTCGAAGAACCCGGTGTGCATGCGGGCCGTCATGATCGCCATGTCGTTGGCCTCGCTGCCGCTGTTGGTGAAGTAGGTCACGCTCAGATCGCCCGGCATGTGGTCGGCCAGCTTCTTCCCGAATTCGCCCACGGTCGGATGGATGTAGATCGTGGTGGCGTGTTGCAGCCGCCCGACCTGTTCGCGGACGCGCTCGACTACCTTTGGGTGGCAGTGGCCCACCGAGACGGTGACGATTCCGGCGATGGCGTCCAGGTAGCGTTTGCCGGTTTCGTCCCAGAGGTATTGCATGTGGCCCTCGACCAGCATGAGCGGGTCCTGGTAGTAGGTCAGCAGGGCGGGCGTCAGGTAGGTCTGGCGCAACGCAAGGGCCTCCTCGCGGGACGGGCCGGTGTAGGGCTTGGGCTCATGGTTGCACACGGGCAGGGACAGGGTCTTCTTTGGCATGACGCGGCTTCCTTTCGGCCATTATTGTCGGGAATCGAGTCGAGGGCGTCAAAAGACGGCGATTACGCGACTGGACCGTCGATCCGTGTTTGGTCCTACAATAGGCAGAATGGTTGCGGGCTCGCTAGCGGTCATCACATTGGCAAACCCGGCCTTGCTGTGGGCCGCCGCCGCCTGCGCTGCGCCGATCATCATCCACCTGATTCTGCGAACGCGGCCCCGGCGACAGGCCTTTCCGGCGTTGCAGTTCCTTCTCGCTTCCAATCGGGCCAGCCTTCGGCATCATCGGCTGCGCCACCTGTTGCTGCTGTTGTTGCGAATCCTGGTGATTCTGCTGCTGGTGGCGGCCTTGGCACGCCCGATCTCCAGGGGCTCGTGGCTTTCGGCGCAGGGTCGAATCAAGACGGCCGCCGTGTTCCTGATCGACGATTCGGCCAGCATGTCCTATCGGTTCGAGGGGCTCAGCCGCACCGACCGGGCCAAGGAATGGGCACGCCTGCTGATTCAGGACGAGGCCCGATTCCCCGAGGGATCGACGTTCATGGTCATGACCTGCTCGACGCCGACCCGCGATCTTCGTTGGATTCGCGATCGGGGCGACGCGACGAAGACGCTGAATCCGATCAGCGCGGCCCGCCACGACCGAGGCCTGACCGACGCAGTGACGCAGGCGCTCGAGCATCTTGCGAAATCGAAGCTGCCCGGGCGCGAGCTGTATGTCCTGACGGATCTGACCCAACATGCGTGGGCGACGGCCAAGCCGGAGCGCTGGCGGGATGCCGAAGGCGTCGCGGTTCTCGTTCTCGATGTCGGCGCCGATGAAAACGTGAACACTCGGATCGGTCCGCTTCTGAACTTCTCCGCCACGGCGCCCCCACGGACGGCGCTTCGCTTGACGGTCTCGGTCAGCGCCGGCGACGAACCGGTCGATACGGCGGTGGAGGCACGCGTCGACGGCGTGGTGGTGGCTCGAAGCGATCCGGTGATCCTGCCGGCGCACTCGACTTCGCCGTCGTCGATCCTTCTTCCGCCATTGGACCCCGGTCTTCATTGCGGTGAACTTCGTCTGACCGAGTCCGACCGCCTGCTTGCGGACGACAGCTTCTTCTTTGCGCTGGAGGTGCGCGAGCCGCGGCGTGTTGCCGTCATCCACCGCGACGGCCTCGAACATGACGACGCCTCGGAGGCCCGCCGAATCGCGGCGATGATCAGCCCGCCAACCTTGCCGGACGATCGCCGACCGTTTCTGGTTTCAACCTCCGGCGTGCAAGGCTCCTTGGCCGGAGACGCACTGCAAGGCGCCGATTGCGTTGTCTTGGTCGACCTCGCGCGAATCCCCGACTCTCTGGTGCAACGATTGCTCCCCATCGTGGAGAACGGCGGACTTTTGCTGGTCGTGCCCGGTGATCACGCCCCCGCCAGTCGGGCGGATGCCGCTTCGTTGCTCCCGGCCGAGATTCTCGAAATCACCCAGCCGCCGAAAGCCACGTGGATAGAGTTCGGAGCGATTGCGACATCGAGCGAT
>JAPULF010000365.1 GCA_027295245.1 Planctomycetota bacterium | reverse complement strand
TCGTCCCGAATTGGCTGGGACGCTCTTCTTGATGGACTTATGATCCGCGCCCCACAGCAGGGTAGGCGGCTTATGGGGCTGTTCGGCATGGCCGGGTGAAACGGGCCTCGGCGCGGTCCCAATACTGCGACCCCTCCGCCCGATTATCGCACGCGCGCGGCAGATGCATATTGGAGGTGTTGTGTCGAGCGATTCCGGAAACATCAACGTGGCAAAACCATCGATTGTGGTTTCAGGTTTCGAGGAGCCGCGGGGCCGGATTGCCGATCGGGCCCTGTTTTTGAAGAAATTCCTGGCCAAGGGCCGAGTCATCTCGTCGGCCATCCCGTCAAGCCGGGCCATGGTCAAGAGCGTCTTGAAGCATGTTGATTTCAGCCGACCGGCCACGATCGTCGAACTCGGGGCGGGCATCGGCCCGGTCACGGCCGAAATAGTCGAGCGAATTGGGCCGCATCACCGTTTTGTCGCCGTTGAAAACGACCCGGATTTTTGTGCGGTCCTTCGCCGCCGCTTTTCGGGTCTATCGATCCTCCAAGCCGATGCCACCCGTATCGCGGAACCGCTGGCCGGCCTCGGAATTCGGCAGGTCGATTACGTGCTGAGCGGCCTGCCGACGTCGAATCTTCCGCTACGGGCCCTCGCTCGCCTCCGTCAGTGGCTGCGAACCGCGTTGACCCCGGATGGACTCTTCATCCAGATCACGGTCGCTCCGCTGTTGTATCGCGGCCTCTACAAGCGGATGTTCGAATCGGTGAACTATCGGATGGTCTGGTGGAACCTGCCGCCGGGCGGTGTTTATGAATGCTCGATGCGGACCGGGCAGAACGGTCGCTCAGCATAGGGCCGGGACGGGGTCGTGCTATCGCTGATGGGGTGTTGAATGCGGCGCGGCGTCGCCTAGCCGCGATTTCCACCTGGCTGCATGGTCATGCTACTGAGCTTCAGGAGTCGGCGTTTGGCCTTGCGAAGCGAACGGCGGTTCCGATCGGACGGCTTCTCGTAGTAGGCGGTTCGCTTCATTTCGCGAAGAACGCCTTCCCGTTCACAGAGCTTCTTGAGGCGTTTCATCATTTGTTGAACGGGTTCGTTGGGCCGGGGTCGTACCTTGATCATTTCGCTTCGACTACTCCTTGCAATTCAAGATGGACAGCGTGACCGGAGCCGAAAAATCTCGGGCCGGCGACCGATAGCACCAATCATAGTGAACCGGTGAGACCTCAGATCATACAATTGAATCGTCAGAACCGCAACCGGGGCTTTGCTTCCTTGTCAGACGGATCGTAACGTTTTATGCATAAATAGGTTACGTGTATCCCTGGATCGAGCCAATTCAGGGCCCCGGCCTCTCATTGACCCCGATCGACGGGGTCGTGTTTGTGCTCCGTAGGCATGCGAATCGTGGTGTTACAATGCCGCCCATGCCGTGACGGGAAACTCCCTAGGATGGAGCCGAACCCGGCAGCTCCGACCGAACCATGACCGCCGACCATCAGGCCACATCCGCAGAACGACTGGACGAGCACCTTTCCCTGTATCCGCATCTGACGGACCGGATCCTGCGGCAGATGCTGGTCGAGTTGCACGCTCGCGACCTCGTGAATATCGACGAGATTTACGATGAGGCCCGGGCCGCGGGAGGATATGTCGAGTCCTTGCCGCCGTCGGAGCGGGGGAATCCGAACGTGGCGGCGGCCCCGCGCGGCGATCAGAACGAAAAGGACCGGGTCAACGACATTTCCAGGGCGAGTGCCGTCCAATTCCTCAGCCCTCACGAGATCGACGAGCTGGTCAACCTGACGTTGAAGCGGGAAGAGGCGGACAACTTGCGAGCGATCGTGTCTCTGGCGTCGGTCTCGTTTCGGATGTTGTCCGAGCAGATTCGGCGATTTTGCGACTTGCCCGAGGGTGAAATGCAGCTTCCCCGCGACGAGGCCATGGGGATTCGTGTCGGGCTGATTCGTCACTTCATCAGCGACCAGTTGGAATTCATCGCGATCGCCAAGCGATATCTTCGAATTCGGGATTTTCAGGACATCGTCAACCGGGTGATCGGCCCCGAAACGGGGATGGGTCGGGTCGGCGGCAAGTCGGCCGGGATCATCGTGGCGTCGAAGATCCTCAACGTGGACGCGATACGGGGGTCGGAGCCGGCGGCGCCGATCGAGGACGGGGCGCGTGCGGCGCCCGGAGATTTTCCGGTTGCGGTTCCGGAGTCGTACTACCTTCGCTCGGATGTTATCGAGGAGTTCATCGCATTCAACCAATTGGGCGAGTATCAGAGCCAGAAATACAAGGAACTCGAAGACATCCGGCGGGAGTATCCGCTGGTGAAGTCGGTGTTTCGCAATGCGGCGTTTCCGGCGGGGATTATCGCCCACCTGCGGACGGTGCTCGAGCGGATCGGCAAGCATCCGCTGATCGTTCGCTCCAGCAGCCTGCTGGAAGACCGGTTCGGCACGGCGTTCAGCGGGAAGTATGCGAGCATCTTTCTGGCCAATCAGGGAAATATAGAAGCACGTCTTCGTGCCCTGCTGGGGGCCATCGCGGAGGTTTTTGCGAGTGCGTTGGGGCCCGACCCGATTCTCTATCGCCGCGAGAACGATCTGCTGGACTACGAAGAGGACATGGCCATCCTGATTCAAAGGGTGGTGGGGCGGCGTTTCGGGGACTACTTCGCTCCGGTACTGGCCGGGGTGGCGCTCAGCCGCAACGAGTATCGCTGGAGCCCGCGAATCAAACGCGCGGACGGACTGGTCCGGTTCGTGATGGGGCTGGGGACGCGGGCCGTCGACCGCATCGGGACGGAAAGCGCCCGGATGGTGGCGTTGGGCATGCCGACGCTTCGACCGGAATCCTCGGACGGCGAGATCATGCGGCGGGCCCAGCGGACCATCGACGTGATCAACTTGGCGAAGAACCGCATGGAGTCGATACCGCTGAAGAGATTCATGGAGCAAGCCGGCGGGTTTCCGATGCTGGACAAGATCGTGTCGATCCGCCGCGACGGGATGCTTCACACCCCGACGGGCACCTATATCGACGCCGACCCCGCCGACCTGTGCATCACGTTCGACAAGCTGCTCGGGGAAGGCATTCTGACCGAACAATTGCGGCGGGTTTTGAAAAGGCTGGAGACCGGGTACCGCGTGCCCGTTGACGTGGAGTTCGCCCATGACGGCGAGCAGCTCTTTCTGTTGCAATGCCGCACGCTGGCGGAGGCGAAGGAGATTGGGGACGTCTCGGTCCCGGCGGACATCGCGGAGGAGCGGACGATCTTCAGTGCCCGGAAGTTCGTGCGGACGGCGT
>JAPULF010000364.1 GCA_027295245.1 Planctomycetota bacterium | reverse complement strand
AAGTTTGGCATGGACTCGCCGTATATGCATGTGTTGAGTAAGGGCGTTTTCGTGGGACTGAAGCGCGAGGCTCGGCATCGCGTGCCGCTGATCTTCGATACCCGCGACGGGCGCGACAGCATGTCGTTCATACCGTGGGGGCCGGTGTCGCTTTGGGGGCCGACGGAGACGGTGGTCGAACGGCTCGAGGAGGGTATGGCGGTGGAGCCGGAGGACGTTCGCTCGCTTTTGGGGGAGTTGAATCGGCATCTGGCGAAGCCCGCGACGCCCGACGACGTCGTTTCGCTGAGGTTGGGGGTTCGGCCGCTGGTTGTTCGCCGACCGTTCAACGGCAATCGCGGCTCGCTCGACCTGTCGCGGCGGTATCGCATCCATCGGGATGCGTGTCTTCCCTGGATCAGCCTTTACGGCGGCAAGCTGACCGGTTGCGTGTCGCTTGCGAGCGAGGTCGTTGGGATGTTGAGTCGGACCCAGTCGACGAATCGCGGCGCACGGCACGCGAATAATCGGCCGGCAAAGGCTCCGCCCATGGTGCGCCATCCGGAGCTGTCGGAGCCGGTCCCGGAGGCGCGTTGGTGCGCGGATCGGGAGATGTGCTGGACGCTCGAGGATTATTTGCGTCGCCGCACAAACATATCGCAATGGATCGCCCGGTGCGGGCTCGGCAAACGGGACGAGCATGCGGCCCACCTGACGCGTCTGGCACGATCGTTCTGCGGGGAGGATGAAGCGATGGCCCGTGGGGCCGTCGAGGCGTACCGGCGTAAGATCGTGGACGGCTTCGACCGCGTTTTGGCGGACTGCTGAGTGCAAGGAATTACGATGGCGACCCGCAGCCCGCAATCCGTACCGGCTATCCTCGGCGGCCCCATGGCCGTGACACTGGATGGCCGGGAGGCGAATCGGTGGCCGATCCTGACGCATGAGGATGAAGAGGCGGTATTGCAGGTTCTGCGGGACGGGGACCTGTCTCTGCATCCGGTGACTCGGGCGCTGGAGGACGACTACCGGGCGTGCTTCGGCATGCGGCATGCGTTGGCCCATTGCAACGGGACGGCGGCGCTTCTGGCGGCGTTTGTGGCGTTGGACCTGCGGCCTGGGGATGAAGTGCTGGTTCCGTCGGCCACGTTCTGGGCGTCGGTGGTTCCGATGTTGTGGGTGGGGGCGGTCCCGGTTTTCTGCGAGAGCGAACCGCAGCGCATGGGCCTGGACCCCGATGACGTGGAGCGAAAGATCACGCCGCGGACCCGGGCGATGGTGGTGGTTCACCTTTGGGGCATGCCCTGCCGGATGACCGAGCTGCTGGACATTGCCGGCCGACACGATCTGAAGATCATCGAGGACGCATCGCATGCCCACGGGGCGGTGTGGCGCGGGCGACAGTGCGGCACGCTGGGCGACATCTCCGTCATCAGTCTTCAGGGCGACAAGCTGGCCCCGGCCGGCGAGGGGGGCATCCTGCTGACTAACGACGACGCCTTCATGGAGCGGGCCGTCTGCCTGGGCGACATCGTGCGGATCCACGAGTTGGAATCGGCGGCCCGTCGCTTCGCCGGCACCAGTTTCGGCATCAAGACCCGCATGGCCCCGATGTCGGCGGCGGTGGCCCGCGTGCAACTGCGGCGGCTGCCGGAGCGCAACGCCCGTCGCAACGAAAACCTTCGCTACCTGTCCAACGGCCTCGAGGCTCTGGGCGTGGAGAC
Organism: Planctomycetota bacterium; assembly: GCA_027295245.1. Lineage (GTDB taxonomy): Bacteria > Planctomycetota > Phycisphaerae > UBA1845 > UTPLA1 > JAPULF01. The sequence continues at coordinate 4,403 of JAPULF010000364.1, read as the reverse complement.
GTTTCAGGCCCCGCCCCATATCGAGCGGGTCTATTTCGAGTATCTGATTCGCTATGACGCCGATCGGTGGAGCCTGCCGATCGACAAACTGATTGAGGCCCTCCGGGCCGAAGGATGCGATGCAAGTTGGCCGCGCTATCCGCTGGTGCATCAGCAGCCGCTATTTACCGAGGGGCACTTCGCCCGCATTTTGCGCGGCGCGGGGGGCGCAGATGCTGCGCTGCCCATCTACCGGCCCGATGCGCTGCCCGGGACCGAGGCCGCGGCCGGGGCGATGTTGAAACTGCCTACGTTTCCCTCCGCCGAGCGAGACCTGTTGGACCAATACGTCGCCGCCTTTGAGAAGGTTCTTTCGAACGCCGAGCTGATCGCTGCGCGTTGACGAACCACGTTCGCGCGTGTTTGCGACGGGCCTTCCTTTTTGGGTCTCTTGTAGACGTGAGCCGGGCTCGGCATTTTGCCCCGGGCGGGCGTTGAGCGGCGAAACTCGGCGTTGACGGGACACTTAGGCGATCGTATAATTCCGATAAGTAGGTCGTAGAGCCGCCGACAGGGTGGAGCGATGGGTATTGAGTGCGTGCTTTTTTCTTTAGATTGCAACCCGCCTCCCTTCTGAGCGACTCAACGATGAAAATGCGACGCGGAGAGTCCATGCGGGCGTATGCGTGACCGAGGAAAAACGGGGGATCGGTCAGGCGTTGCGCGACGCAACTCAAAAGGAGGTTCTCGTGCCGACCCACCGCCTTCTCCGACCGATTTCTGTCGTTGCCGCAGTTTTCCTGCTGGGGGCGGGCTCCGAGGCACGCGGCGAGCCGCCCAACATCCACGTCTGGTTCGAGGCTGTCGGTTTGAATCCGGCCTCCATGGTTGTTCAGCAGGGCGTCAAGGGAGGCGATCTGGTCATCGCCTGCGAGGATCTGTTTGGTATCGATGCGTGTGAATGGGATCTATCCATGAAAATGGAATGGGACACGGGGCCGGTGGTGACTGTCATCGGTTCTCTGGCGACGGACTTCCTCGGCAACACGGACAAGCACGCGATTACGGATTTTCTGGTTGGCGACTATCCGCTTGACGGTTTCTTGTTCGACGAAGTGAATGAGGAGGGGCTGCTCGCTATCACCAAAGGAGTTCAAGTCCCGGTGGTGTGCGAGCCGACGTGTGAGTTCGACCCCATTCCGCCGGGTGAATACACGTTTCTCACGGCGCGGCTTACCACGCTTGCGGCGCCGGGCGGCGATCCGGCGGACGCAATCGACATGCAGATAAATTCGCTGTTGTGGGTCCTCGTGGAGGATCCTTTCGGCCCGCCGGGTCCGGAGACCTTTGTGCAGTTTGGAGACGCCGATCCCATTTCGGGCCACGTGGCGGGTGGGCTGGCGGAAGATGTGATCGTGGTGCTCTCCGTCGGCGACGTGAACTGCGACAGGGTCATCGACGGCCACGACGTCGGATCCTTCATCATGGCACTGCTCGACCCATCCGGTTACGCGGAAATGCACCCTAATTGCGATGGCAACCTTGCGGATGTCAATGGCGACGGGCTGTCAGATCCGTCGGACATCGAAGACTTCGTTTATTTATTGATGGATCCATGATCGGGCGGTGGCCGAGTCTGGCGACCTGGGGTCTCGATCAGGGAATTCGAATAGCGTTCCCGACGTGGGAGAACGGTCGCGGCACCACGTTCGGCCTATTGGGTGATCACATTGGCGACCGTGCCGCCGGCCGATGAGCATTTCCCGTCCATCGACAAAACGGATCGATCATTCAATGCACGAAACCGATAGCGCCGCCACCGCCACTGAGATGGTGCATCGATCCGCTCGCGCGCAACCGGGTTGGTCGATTTGTCTCGCGTTGGGAGGGAATCCTACGCGCGGTCGGGGCACATCGGGGTTCACGCCGCGCGTACTCCGGCCAGATACATGATCCACACCAATGCAAACTCCGACTTGACCCCGCGCCAACCTAATTGCTACCATTGGGGTGTCTTTCCGCGCGACTGGGCCCGATAGCATGATGACCGCTTCAACCGATATTCTGGCTCGTCAAACTCGGCGGCGGCAGCATGCCTTCCGCCTTTGGCACGGGCCTCGCTCCCGGAAGGCAACCATCGGGCGTTTCGCGTTCATGTCCAAGGTCTTCAACGAATAATCCGACTATTCGCACCCTCCAAAGGGCATGGCCACCCCGGAGTCAAACCGGTTCAGGTTGACCGCGGGTCCGACCGATTGAATCCATGGAAGGCCATTGGGCGATCCGATAGGCGCTAAGACAAACTGCTCAGGTGTAATGATGAAGACCGATGCAAAGACCCTCTCCGAAATCGACGCCGGCGACGTTCTGGCGGAACTCAAGAAACATATCCTCGTGGACGGGTTCGAACTCGTTGTGGACCCGGCCCGTAGCCGGGGAAGCCGCTTCTTCGACGCCCACGGCAATCGAACCCTGGTGGACATGTACGGCTTCTATGCGTCCATGCCGGTGGGGTTCAATCATCCCTACTTCGATCGAAAAGACGTCCGCGAGGACCTGGCCGCGGCAGCGCTGCTCAAGGTCGCGAACTCGGACGTGTATTCGACGCCGTATGCCCGTTTCGTGAAGACCTTCGAACGCGTGGTAGGCATTCCCGAGATGCCGCGGTACTTCTTTATCGAGGGCGGGGCCTTGGCCGTGGAAAACGCCCTCAAGGCCGCCATGGACTGGAAGGTGCAGCGGAATATGGGGGCGGGCCGCGGGGAGATCGGCACCGAGATATTGCACTTCAAGAACTGCTTTCACGGCCGCTCCGGCTACACGATGTCGCTGACGAACACCGACCCCAACAAGGTCGACCTTTACGCCAAGTTCGACTGGCCGCGGGTGTCCAATCCCCGTATCAACTACGGGCTGGCCGAGCCCGAGCGTACGCAGCGGGTGATCGCGGACGAACGCACCGCGGAGGCGGAGATCATGGCGGCGCTTTCCGCCCGGCCGCATCGTATCTGTGCGGTGATCATGGAGCCCGTGCAGTGCGAAGGCGGTGACCGCCACTTCCGCCGGGAGTGGTTTCAAACGCTGCGGCGCATCTGCAATGAAAACGAAATGCTGCTGATCTTCGACGAGGTCCAGACCGGCATGGGCGTGAGCGGAAAGACCTGGTGCTGCCAACACTTCGACGTGTTGCCCGACCTGCTGGCGTTTGGCAAGAAGGCCCAGGTTTGCGGGGTCATGGCGGGTCCGCGGCTCGACGAGGTACCGGACAACGTCTTCAGAAAGTCGGGCCGACTCAACTCTACCTGGGGCGGCAACCTGACCGACATGGTCCGCTCGACGCACTACATGAATATCGTCGAGCAGGAAAAACTGATCGAGAACGCCCGTGTGATGGGCGAGCGGTTCCTCGAAAGGCTGCAGGCATTTGCGGCCGAGGCCCCCGACATGATCACGGCGGTCCGCGGGCAAGGCCTGCTGCTGGCGTTCAGCCTGCCGGACAGGGAAAGCCGCGACCGGTTCTGGAGAACGTGCTACGAGGCGGGACTGTTGACGATCCGGTGCGGTGAACGGTCGGTGCGGCTGAGGCCCTATCTCGACGTGAAGCCGGACGCCATGGAGGAGGCCGTCGCACTGTTGCACGAGGGCCTGGGCAGCCTGCGGCAATAGCGGTCGCGACGGGCCACAACCGAGATAGCCCCATGTTCAAGACGGCGTTGTCCGCGTATGTGCTCATTTCGGCGTGCATGCTGATCACGTCCATCATGACGGGGCGGCGGGCCGAGCGCGAAACGGGTCAGGCGTACTATTTGTTGACGCGTACGTCTGTATTGGTCGCAGAACGGGTCGAGGCCGAGAACGCCACGGATGCGGCCCTGGACGCCCTGTTCGAGGAGGCCGGAGAGCCGGCCACGATGACGGTCGAACGCCCGATGTTCGTGTTGGGTCTCTTGGACGCAACCGGGCCGGCGATCCTCGTCGGCGGGCTCTTGCTGGGAATTGCAAAGGCCCGAAACAGGCGGCGGCACCGGAAAAAAGCGGTCGAATAGTTTTGGTTGCAGCCACGCGGCAATCCGGGAACTGATTCCATGCCTGTGGAGGCAACGGGGGGACTCCGGTGCCACAGATGGGTCGTGAAACGGCTCCCAAGGCAGGATTGCCGCGCAATCGGGTACGAGCGTATGATATCTCCATGCGCCCTCAACACCGCGGCGAGCCCGTAAAGCGGTGGCGGTGATGTTTGCAGGGGAGCATCGGCGTCACGCCGGTGCGAATCCCAAGCGCACCGGCGGGAGAGCTTGAGAATCTTTCTAAAGACACCCTCACGGAGTGCCATGTTCGGGTGTCGTACCCCACCGCCGATGCGGCACCAGGCGATCGATGAGTGGCGGTCGGAAAGATTCTCATCCTCTCTGGCCGGTGCGCCG
>JAPULF010000363.1 GCA_027295245.1 Planctomycetota bacterium | reverse complement strand
TCATCGACCGCATCCGCCTGACCTACGTGGTGGACTTCGTGGATTGGTACGTGAAGAGCTACCACTGGCCCACCTTCAACATCGCAGACGCGGGAATCAGTGGGATACGTGCCGCGGAAGGGGCGCGGGAGCAGAGTGGTGATCATGACGCGTGAAATCCGTAACCGCTACATGTGTTCAGGCGTTGTTTCTAACGTCGCGCTGGCGGTGTCGTCTGCCGCGGCCGACCCCCTGGCCAACGGCAGCTTCGACATCGGCCTGCTAGCCCGCTTCGAACTCGATCATGGCGGCAACGATTCTTTTGCCCGCGTGCCCATCTCCATAGAGCACATGTGAAGCATCGACCGGACTCCGGTCGACCGCCCCCGGACTCGGGTCGACGGCCCATTGATATGCGGCGAGTATGCGATCTGGACAACTTCCGGCCAGCCTGTTCGCTCCGATTTCGATCAATTCAACCCACTCGGTTTCGTCACGCATGGTGACGCAGGGCACGTTGAAGAAATAGGCCTCCTTTTGAATTCCACCGGAGTCGGTGAGGATGACGCGGGCATTTTTTTCGAGGACCAGCATGTCGAGATACCCCACCGGCTCGATCACACGAATGGTCTCGGAGAGTTCGTCGATGCGTCGGCCGATCAATTGACGGGTCCTCGGGTGCAACGGCAGAACAATTGGCAGGTCGATTCTCGCAAAGGCATTCAGGATCCCGTTCATGCGATCCGGGTCATCGGTGTTTTCCGCTCGATGAACGGTCGCGAGGGCAAATGACTTCGGGGCCAACGACAATTCCGACAGGATTCGGCTGCGGCGCTCGGCCAAGGCCGTGTTAAACAGGACGGAGTCGTACATCACGTCGCCCGTTTCGCGAACGCCATCCGTGATTCCCTCGTCGGCCAGATTTTTCGAGGCCGTCCGCGTCGGGCATAGCAACAGGCTGCTTACTCTGTCGGCCAGAATGCGGTTGATTTCCTCGGGCATTCGGCGGTTGAAACTCCGGAGGCCGGCTTCTACGTGTGCCACGGGGATGTGCAACTTCGAGGCCGCGATTGCCCCGGCGAGCGTGCTGTTCGTATCGCCGTAAATCAGGACCCAGTCCGGCTTTTCCTCCAGCAGAATGCACTCGATCGCCTCGAGCATGGCCGCGGTTTGCCGGCCGTGCGAGTCGGACCCGACGCCGAGATTGCGGGCCGGTTCGGGAATCTGCAACTCGTCGAAGAATATGCGCGACATGTTCTCGTCGTAGTGCTGGCCGGTATGGATGATGATTTCATCGAGGGTCGGCAGATTCTTCGGGTCGCGATTGTGCGCGCTGATAGCGCGGCTGACGGCCGCGGCCTTTATGAACTGGGGCCGCGCCCCCACGATCGTCACGATTCTCAGCGCTTCAGCCATGACGCCCGGTCCGGAGGAGTCGCATTGGTTTAGCCTACTCGAGCGATTTCTTGATCGCCGCGCAAACGGCGTCGATCTGTGCGTCCGTCAGCTCGGGGTAGATCGGTATGCTGAGGACTTCCTTGGCCGCCCGTTCACTCTCGGGAAAGTCGCCCTCCTTGTGTCCGAGATATGCGAAACACTTTTGAAGGTGCAGCGGAAGTGGATAGTAGACTTCAGTACCGATGCCCATTTCCTGCAGGTTTTTTCGCACGGCGTCGCGGCGGCCGCCGGTGATTCGAATCGTGTACTGGTTGAAACACGACTCGTTGTACTCCGCGACGGACGGCGTGATGACATCGGAAAGGCCGGCCAGCAGGGCGTCGTATTGGGCGGCGTTCCGGCGACGACCGTCGCTCCACTTGTCGAGGTGTCGCAGTTTGACCCGAAGCACGGCCGCCTGGAGGGCGTCGAGTCGGAAGTTCCCGCCGATGAAGTGGTGGAAGTATTTCGGCTTCGCCCCGTGAACGCGGAGAATGCGACACCGTTCGGCCAGTGCCGCATCGTCGGTCACGACCATCCCGGCGTCTCCGAACGCGCCCATATTCTTGGTGGGGTAAAAGCTGAAGGTCGTGAGGTCGGCGAAGCGGCCGCTCGTCTTGCCGTGATGCTTGGCCCCGAGGGACTGGGCGCTGTCCTGGATCACCCGGAGTTTCCGGTGGCGGGCGATCTCCTGGATCGCATCCATCTCAGCGAGTTGTCCGAAGAGATCGACCGGCATGACGGCCTTGGTGTTCGACGTCAAGACCGCTTCGATGCCATTCGGATCGATGTTGAAGGTGACCGGATCAATATCCACGAAGACCGGTTTCGCGCCGACCCGAGCAATGCTGCCCGCGGTTCCGAAGAATGTGAACGGCGTGGTAACGACCTCGTGGCCGTGTCCTATTTCGAGGGCCATGAGTGCGAGGATCAATGCGTCCGTACCGCTGGAGGCGCCGATCGCGTGCCCGGTGCCGCAATAAGCGGCGATATCGTCCTCGAGGGCCTTGACGTGCGGGCCGAGGATGAACGCTTGGTCGTCGCATATTTCGTCCAGAACGGACCTGATCTCGTCACGCATCGTGGCATATTGGTACTTCAAATCCAGCAATGGGACTTTCATAACCGACTCCGATTTCGAATCGTCACGCAAGTCGATGCACATCGCCCCGAACGATTCGACGTCGGCGGAGTGTAGTGTCAAACCGCGACGGCGAAAAGTAACGGCGATCGATCGGGCAATCGAAATCGTTTCTGGTGGATCAATCCGAAGAATCGTCCAGGCAAACGTCTTCGGCGCCTGACTTGCGATACGCTTTCCCGGATTCGGGGCAAACGGCCCGGCCGGCCGCGTCGAATTCCAGGCGATGACCGGCACGGCTCATCCAGCCGGTGATGCGTCCGAGAACGCCCGTGACGAGGGCGTAGGCCGGGACATCGCGCCTCACGACGGCCCCGGCGCCGATGAAACAGTATTCGCCCAGGGTCGTGCCGCACAACACCGTTGCATTTGCGCCGATCGTTGCGCCGCGTCTGACAAGCGTCTTCTGGAATTCGTCGCGGCGCGGCACCTCGCATCGCGGATTGATTACGTTCGTGAAGACCATGCTGGGCCCGCAGAAGACGTAGTCCTCCAGTTCGACGCCGTCATAAATCGACACGTTGTTCTGAATCTTGCAGCCCTCGCCGATCTTTACCGTGCCGGCGATGAAACAGTTTTGTCCGACGGAGCAATTGCGACCGATGACCGCATGGGCCGATACGTGGCAGAAATGCCAGATTTTCGTGCCCTCGCCGATCGTCACGGGTGGGTCGATGATGCTGCTCTCGTGGGCGTAGTACGATTGGCCGGACATTGTCACCGTCTTCACTATCGATCAATCGAGTTGTCTGGGATCGACCGGAAGCCCTTGATTCTCGAGTGATTTCTGCCCCGCCTCGAGCACCCGGACGACTCGCAGGCCTTCCGCGCCGTCGGTCAGAACGGGCAGGTCGTCCAGGCAGCAATCGACGAAGTGCTGGATTTCCCGTTGCAGGGGCTCGTAGCTGGCGGTCTTGGGGATGACGATATCGCCGATGCGAAGCGTGATGGCGTCGGCATAAGACGTCACGTTCTGGGCGACGACGCCCTTGTCGTAGACGCGAAGCTTTTCGCCGGGCGACATGTCGTCCCAGGTAATCATCTTGCGGCTGCCCACGATCGTCATCTTTCGAATCTTGTGCGGGTCGAGCCAGGATACGTGAATGTGTCCCATGCGCCCGTCGCCGAATTTGAGCGTGGCAAATACGACATCCTCAATGTCTTTTTGGAGATAGCACTGGCCGACCGCGGAGACCGCGATCGGATCGGCCTCGAAGATTCGACAGATGACCGCGACGTCGTGGGGGGCCAATGACCACCAGGCGTTTTCTTCTCTCCGCACGATTCCGAGATTGAGCCTGTGCGTGTAGATGTAATAGACATTGCCGATTTCGCCGGCCGTGATCATTCGATTTACCGCCTCGAACGCGGGATGGAATACGAGCAGATGGCCGGCCATCAATTTGAGATGCGATGATTCGGCCTGTGAAGCCAGGGCCGCGGCGTCACGGGCCTTGAGCGTCATCGGCTTTTCGATGAACACGTGCTTGCCCGCGGCGAGGGCCTGGGCCGCGAGGTTGTAGTGCGTGGGCGCTTCCGTGGCGATCACGATGGCGTGAAGGTCTTCGTCGGCCAGGAGATCACCGAATTCCGGGACCGTTTTGACGTTTGGATACCGGCCCGCCTGTCGGGACAGGGCCTGAACGTCGCTGTCGCACAGGTACTTCACTTCACACCGTTCGGCGGCCGCGAGGTTTCGCAGGACATTGCTGCCCCACTGTCCCACGCCGACCATCGCCGTCTTCAACCTCTTGATCATGAGGCATAGGGTATCGCATTATGGGCCACCTCGCGCGGAGGCGCCGGGGAAGGTGAATCCGCTGCATCACCCGCGTGAAACTCGGCTCTCAACGCCGCGGAGGTGCTCCTGGGCAACTGATATGGGCGTGTTCAACTGCAAACGCCATAGACCGAACGTCAACCTGGGTGGGCCAGATCGACGATATATGCACGCAGGGGTGGTGTATGTACGCGCAGATCCGGCCGTCTGCGCGCCTAGAATTTGGAGTCATGGCCTCGCGAACGGAGATGTGGAGTGTCAAGCAGCGATTCTGGTCCCACGGGCGACCTGAGCGGTCGCGAGGTCGACGCAGTTGAAACTCTGGGGGAATCCCACGCGAAAATCCGGCAGGAATTGCGCAAGCTCATTGTCGGGCAGGACCGCGTCATTGACGAGCTGCTGATCTGCCTCTTCGGGCAGGGTCATTGCATTCTGGAGGGGGTGCCGGGCCTGGCCAAGACACGTCTCATAAGCGCCCTGGCCCGCACGCTCAGCATGTCGTTCAACCGCATCCAGTTCACGCCGGATCTCATGCCCAGCGATATCACCGGCACCGAGATGATCGAGGAGGACAAGACTTCCGGCGAGCGGCAATTGCGGTTCGCCCAGGGGCCGGTCTTCGCGAACGTGATTCTGGCCGACGAGATCAACCGAACGCCGCCCAAGACACAGGCCGCCCTCTTGGAGGCCATGCAGGAAGGCCAGGTAACGGCGGCGGGTTTCACACACCGTCTACCCCAGCCCTTTTTCGTGTTGGCGACTCAAAATCCGATCGAGCAGGAGGGTACCTATCCGCTGCCGGAGGCCCAGCTCGACCGGTTCATGTTCTAGATCCTCGTGCAATATCCGAGCGAGGAGGAGGAGCTGCAGATCATCCGATTGACGACCGCCCCCGAGGACACCGATCTGGTGCGGGTGTTTAACGCGAACGAGGTGCAGACGCTGCAGGCGCTCGTCCGGCGCGTGCCGTGCGGCGATCACGTGATGCGCTACGCGATGCGAATCGCCCGGGCGACGCGGCCAAACGAAGAGAACGTGCCGCAGTTTGTTTCCGACTACGTCAGTTGGGGTGCGGGGCCGAGGGCGTCGCAATACCTCGTGCTGGCCAGCAAGGCCCGGGCCATCCTCAACGGAAGGTATCACGTGTCGACGGACGACGTTCAGGCGGTGGCCCATCCGGTGCTGCGGCATCGGCTCGTCACGAATTTCAACGCGGATGCGGACGGCGTCACTTCGGACGGGATTATCGATCGTCTGTTGCAGGAAATACCCAAGGGGGCGACGCCGGAGCTGGACGCCGTCGGCGCCGAGCGGCTGATGAAAGACTGACGTATTTGTGTGACGGGCCCCATGAGTGATGGTACGCGCTACGGAAGATTATCGACGTTATCTGGACCCCGCCGTGTTGGCGAAGATCAGCGGTCTGGACCTGCGGGCCCGCCGGCTCGTCCAGGGCTTCATCAGTGGAATGCACCGTTCGCCGCATCGAGGCTTTTCCGTCGAATTTGCCGAGCACCGCAAGTATTCCCAGGGTGACGACATTCGATTCATCGACTGGCGCGTGTACGGCCGCACCGACAAGCACTATGTCAAGCAGTACGAACAAGAGACCAATCTGCAGCTCTTGATGCTGGTCGACTGCTCCGATTCCATGAACTACCGTTCCGCGTCATCGGCCCTGTCGAAGCGGGAATATGCCATCACCGCGGCGGCGGCCCTGGCCTATCTGGCGCTTCAACAGTCGGACGCCGTGGGCGTTGCGACCTTTGACACGGTTCTTCACCGGGTCACGCGGACTTCGAACAATCCCGCGCAGTGGAAGGCCGTGGTGCAGGCCCTGGAGCAGTCGGCCGGAACCGGAAAGACGTCGTTCCGCACCGTATTGGATCAACTCGCCGAGACTCTCGGGCGGCGCCACATGGTCGTGATCCTGAGCGATCTATTCGGAGAGACGCATGGCGTTCTCAGCGGTCTCAAGCACCTGCGACATCGCGGCCACGAGCCGATCGTCCTTCACGTCCTGGACGACGCCGAACTGAACTTCCCGTTTTACAAGCCCGTCCGTTTCCGAGGCCTCGAGGAGCAAGGCACCCTGATGACCGAACCGCGCGTCATGCGGGAACGCTACCTCCAGGAGATCCGGGCCTTTGTCGCGAAAGTGCGACGCGGATGCCACGAGCAGCGCGTGGATTACGACGTATTCAACACCAGCGACCCGATGAGCGCCACCCTCGGGACGTTTCTGGCGACGAGGGCGGCCCGCGTGTCGCGCAGGAGATAAACCGCCGGCCGATATCCGATCTCGCACGGGGCGTGTGTGCCGGGCACACGGAAAGGAAAAGCATTGGGATTCCTTCATCCAGGTTTTGCATGGGCGACGATCGGGCTGGCGACGATTCCTCTTATCGTCCACCTGATCAATCGACGGCGATATCGCGAGGAGCCGTGGGCCGCGATGTCCTTCTTGCTGCAGGCCCACAGGCGTAGCCGCCGGCGAATCCGGATCGAGCAGTGGCTGTTGATCGCGGTGCGGACGCTCGTGGTAATCCTGGTCGGTCTTGCGATAGCCCGGCCCCATGCGACGGCCTCATCGCTCATGTCTTCGCTGGGCGATCCCCGCGTGGATCGCGTCATCATCATAGACGACAGTCTGTCGATGACGGCCGTTCGAAGCGACGGCCGCACCGCGTTCGAGGCGGCTCGGAGCACGGCGCTGGGCCTGATAGACGGATTCGATGATGGCGACCGGGCCGCGGTGGTGACGGCATCGGCGAACGCAAGGGCCCGGACGCAACTGGTTCACGATCATCATGCCCTGCGGGACGTGGTGAACGCCCTTGCGTGTACCGCAAAACGGACGGATTTGCCCGCCGCCATTCGGGCGGCGTCCGAACTGCTCGGACAGGAGGACGCACTGAAGGGCGGTCGCGTCGCGTATGTGTTGACGGATCTCAGCGCCGGATCGGTTCGCGAAACCGCGCAGATTCGCGGCGGACCGTCCAAGGCCGACGGCGGTGTTTCTTCTTCGAATCCGCTGTCGTCCAACATCGATTCCTTGTATTTCGTAGACGTGGGCCCGCGCTCCCGGCCGAATCTCGCGGTTCGGGCGCTGGACTGCAAGAGCCCGGTGGTGGGGCTGGACATTCCATTGCTGTGCAGCGTCGAAATTGCCAATCACGGCGACGTACGAATTGACGATGCTGAAGTCGAGCTACGAATGGACGGCGCGGTTCTGAGAACGGTGCGGGCGCCGTCGCTCGAACCCGGTGCGGCCCATACGCTCGAGTTTCAGGTGGAATTCGATCGCGGCGGATCGCATCGCGTCTCGGCACGGGCGTTGTCTTCGGCGGAGGACGTCCTTTCGGCGGACGACTCCCGATTCCTCGTGATCCACGTTTCCCGACAGGCACGCGTGCTGGCCGTGGCGGACCGCCCCTCCGACTCCGCCCGGGAGAACGATCTGTTTTACGGCCTGGCCGCACTGGGCGCCCGCCGGGCCGACGGAGAGGGATATGCCGAGGGATTGAGATTGGTGACGCCGGTCGAAATAGAATCGGAGGTCCTGGACGACTACGCCGTCGTCGTATTGGGAAACGTCCGTCGCCTGTCCCCGGCCACGTGGAAGCGGCTCGGAGACTTCGTGCGGCGTGGCGGAGGCGCGATGATCTTTCTGGGCGATCAGGTCAATCCCGAGCACTACAACGAATGGGCCGGAGCAGGCAATTCGTCGACCGGGCTCATGCCGTTTCGACTGGTGTCGGCGGTCGTGATTGAAAATGACGACCCGTTGCCCGGACTTCAAATCGCGGATGCCAATCATCCCGTGATGCTCGATTTCGTGGATCACAATCGCGGCGGGCTGCTCACCGCCCATGCCCAAGGCTACTGGAGCGTTGAAGAGCAGTCGAGCGACGCGCGGACGTTGCTCAGGCTGGAAACAGGCCCGCCGGTCCTGGTTTCGCATCAGGTTTCGCGCGGACGTGTGCTTGTTTCGTTGATCGGCGCGGACATGGCTTGGACCAATCTCCCATCCAAGCCTGATTTTGTGCCGCTCTTTCTCAATCTGACGGCCTTCGCGGCCGGAGATTCGAGCGCCGGCAGAAACGTCGACATCGGAGAGTCGCTGGTCAAACGGGTCCGTCCGTCGCTTGCGGCCCGCCCGGGCGAAATGGCCCGGCCCGATGGGCAGACCGCGTCGATCGAAGCGGAGCCCGTCGATGATGGCGCAGCGTTTGTCTATCGCGATACGCAAAGGCCGGGCATCTACGTGATGGGCGGTTCCGGCCCACAGACCCACTTCGCCGTCAACGTTGACGGATTTGAAGGAGACTTGAGGCCGACGGACGAGCGATCGTTGAGGGTCGCGTTCGGCGACGGCGTGGTGCTTGTCGGGCAGACGGAACTTGTACATACAAAGGCGGCCCTCGCGCCGCACGAAGAGTTCACGAGATCGATGTTGATCGGTCTATTCGCGCTGGTATTTGTCGAGAGCCTGATGGCCACTTGGTTTGGACAGCAACGATGACCCATTGGATCGAATGGCTGCTGGGGTTGGAGCGGATTCGTCTGTCGGATGACAGTCCGCTCTCCGTCCGGCTGGCAACGCCGCCCGAGGCGTGGGTTCAGTTGGTCGGATGGGTCCTGGCCGTCTTCATTGTGGTAGTCATCTATCGACGAGACGCCGTGAAAGGCCGCGTGCGCTGGGGGCTGATTGTGATTCGCCTCTGCGTGATCGGCGTGGTCATGCTGCTCTTCGCCCGGCCGATGCTCGTCTTGCGTCGCAACACCGTCGACCCGTCGGTGGTGGCGGTCTTGATAGACAAGTCCGCCAGCATGGACACGCCCGATGCAGAGTCTGCGTCATCCGACTCGGAGAGAGTCGTAAGTCGATGGGACGCGGCGGTCGCGTCGTTGTCCGGCCCCGACGGGTTGCTGGCCGAACTGAACAAGCTCCACCACGTCGAGGTGTGGGCCTTTTCGCGCGACGCTGAACGCATCGGATTGGCTGCACGGCCGGAAGAACGCGCCAACCTCGTCAAGACCCTGTCCGGTTTGAAGCCCGACGGAGGGCGGACCAATGTTGCAGGATCCGTTACGACGATTCTCGATCGCACGCAGGGACGCAGGCTCGCCGGCATCGTGGTCGTCTCCGATGGCCGCCAGAATGAGCCGCGGGAATTGGAACAGGCTGTTCAAGCCGCGACCGCCCGAACCGTTTCCGTTCAGACGCTGGCGGTAGGTTCGACCCTTCCCCGGCGCGACATTGCGATTACGTCGGTTTGGGCGGATGAACACGTTTTCCTTCACGATCCGCTAGGCATCCGGATCCAGATCGACGCCCACGGATACGACGAACCGGTCGCGATAACCGTTCAATTACGCGACCAGGCGACCGACGAATTGCTCGACTCGAAGATCATCGAAGTCGGGGGTCAGCTCGATACGGTGGACACGGAATTTCGCTATCGCCCGGAGCGCGGTGGGCGTCGCGGATTGCGCGTCGTGGCGATTCCGCGCGAAGACGAACAGACCGCCGAAAACAACGCCGCCGATCTGATGATTTCGGTCCACGACGAAAAGATCAGCGTGATGTACGTCGAGGGGCGGCCGAGGTTCGAATACCGGTGTCTCAAGGACCTGATGGTCCGGGAGCCGAGCCTGGAAAGCAGTTGTCTGCTGATCGACGCCGACCCCAAGTTCGCACAGGAAGGCACGCGTCCGATCCGGCACTTTCCGGACAGTATAGAAGAGCTCTTGCGGTACGACGTCGTGGTGTTGGGGGATGTCGATCCGCGCGATCCGTGGATTGATTCCGCGCGGCTCGCGATGCTCGACGATTTCGTGTCGGTACACGGCGGCGGCGTCGCCTTCATCGCGGGTGAGTGGAATGTGCCCCATTCGCTCGGTGGAACGCCGCTTTCGAAGCTCCTGCCGGTTCGCATCGACCCGCAGTTCTACGGGCGCTATGCCGGTGTGCTGCGCGAGTCGTTCGCGCCCCGGCTGACGGCCGAGGGGAAGGAGAGCCGAATGTTTCGGCTCGATCACCAAGACCTCGACGTGCAGACCCTGGTCGAGCAACTGCCTGGATGGTTTTGGTTCGCAAATGTGCTCGGACCGCGTCCGGGGGCCACCGTCCTGGCCGAACATCCGTCCGCCGAAACTGCCTTGGGCGAGCCCGTTCCGCTCGTCGTCGTTCGGCGTTACGGAGCCGGCCGCACCTGCTACGTCGGTAGCGACGACGTATGGCGCTGGCGCCGATATCAGGGCCAGGCGATCTATGAGAATTTCTGGATTCAGCTCGTTCGCGGCCTGGCCCGGGGCCGACGTCTCGGCGGCGAGAAACCCTGGCGCCTGGACACCGACCGCAAGTCGTATGAATTCGGGCGAAAGGTACGCGTACGCCTTCGCGCCGGCGAGGCGGCGACCGCCGACGGAATCGAACACGCCACCGTGAACGTGACCGACGGTCGGGGCGGATTGATCGATCGTGTCGCTCTGACGAGGTTGGGACCCGTCGCCCGCACATTTGAGGGCACTTTTTACCCCAGGCGCACGGGCAGTTTCGTCTTGGATGTGTCCGCTCCGCGCGCGCTCAAGAGGGCCGGCATACAGGGCCGCGTGGTCACGGTGAATTCGAGCGACCCGGAGCGGCATCGCTCGGAAGCGGACCATGAATTCATGCGGATGATCGCGGCCCGCACCGGCGGAGAATTTCACTTGCTCGGGAGCGATCCGGCGGTCGTCGCCGCGATGATCCCCGACCGCAGTGTCTCCGTTCCGGACGATATTGAAGAGCCGCTTTGGGACACGCGGCTGGCGCTTTTTACTTTCTTGCTCTTGATCGTGGCCGAGTGGGTGATTCGAAAGGTCAAGGGCCTGGCCTGACCGGTATGCGCGCAGGATTCCATCTATGTCGGATCACGACCTGAAACCGGAAGAAATCCTGGACTCGCTTCGACGGGTTCGACGCCGGCTGCGCGCCATGCTCGTCATCGACGGGTTGAGCCGTCTTGCGGTGGCCGTGCTCGCGACATTCGCCGGATTCGTCTTGCTCGACTGGTGGGTGCATTTCCCACCGTTGTTTCGAGCCGGTGTGTTGGCCTCGCTCGCGATTTGGTCCGTGGTGTGGATCGTGCGGAGGATCGGCCGCCCCGCGCTTTCGCCGATCAGCCTCGATCAGATGGCATTAAAACTCGGCCGACTGACACCCGATTTTCGCGACCGCCTGGCCAGCGCGGCGGCCTTTCTTCTCCGCGGCGCCGACGGCTCGCCGGAATTGTGGCAGCGGGTCCTTGCCAACACGGCCAAGTCGGCCGCGGAGACGCCGCTGGTGAGCGCCTTGAGTACGCGACGACCCGGTAAGTCTGCCGCGGCCGCCATGGGGCTCGTCGGCGTACTCGTCGGTGCGGGTTTCGCGGCGCCCCGCGGTCTGGAGACGGGCCTGCGGCGATTCGTTTTTCCCTTTTCCGATGCCGAGTGGCCCAAGCAAGTGGAAATCGAGCCCGTTACGGGCGCTTCCGTCGCGGCATTCGGCGAATCTTTGCAGATCGAAATGCGCTTGCGTCGCGGGGGCCATGAGAGGCTGCGGGGATTCGTCACCTGGTCACAGGGTGGAGGGCTTCCACGGCGCGACATGATGCGGCGCGATGCCGACGGGGTCTATCGATTGATGTTGGAGGATTTGCGGGCGGATGTGCGATACACGCTCGAGGCCGGAGACGACAGTACATCAGATCATCCTTCCTTGATACGCGTCGTCCGACGGCCGGCGGTCAAATCGGCCCGGTTCGTATTCTCGCCGCCGGAATATGCAAGGATGCGAGAGCAGGTTGTGAACCCGCTCGATGACGGAATCGCGTCAACCGTGCGCGGAAGCCTGGCCCGACTCGAACTGATTGCGAGCAAGCCGCTTGCAACTCGAAGCGACGGCGGACCGGCCGCGGAGTTGTTGTTCGACGGTGGGCAGTCAATCGAGTTCAACCGCGAAGGCGACGATCTTCTGGTCGCCGAGTTTCCGGCCGACAAGACCGCCAATTTCGAGGTCAGGCTCGTTGACCGGCACGGATTCGGTTCGAGGCGCGGGCCGGCATACCGACTGGATGTGCGGGCCGACGTTCCGCCGACGGCGCGAATCACACGGCCGTCGGGCGTTGTCGAGGCCACGCCGAAAGCGGTGATCGACGTCGGCGTATCCGCATTCGACGACTTCGGCCTGACGTCACTCGTTTGGATCGCCACGGCTCAATCGACCGAAGCGCTCGAACGGACCGATCTGACGGAGCGCGAGGGATTCAAATCGGACGGACTGGCCGCCCATGTCTCCTTTCGCTGGGATCTGGCGTCCCTGAACTTGTCACCGGGCGACTTGTTGAAGGCGCATGCCGAGGTGCGCGACAACTTTCAACTCGACGGCGATACGCACGGACCGATCCAGTCAAACAAGTTGCACATCCGCGTGATATCGCCGGACCAACTGATGCAGTCGGCCGAACGCGACCTGTTGGCGTTGCGGGGTTTGTTGCACGACATGCTGGTGGCCGTCGAGTCGGTGCTGGATACGACCGAAACCGTCGCGGACGGTCCGGCCCGGGGCCGGAGACTCGATCGCGACGAACTCGCCACGCTCCAGCGGCTGGCGGACGAGCTGAAGCGGACGTCTGTTGACGGGCGGCACGTCTCCCGGCGCATGTTCGAGGTCGCCCGGCGAGTCGAGCGGAATCGCGCCGACCGTCCGGACGTGGCCCGGCAGGCCCGGCGGCTGGCGAACGCGATTCGTCGAATTGCTGCGGACACGCTCGGCGGCGCCAGTGAATCGTTGATGCAGGCAGGCGAAGCTCCGGAGTCGACCCAACAACATTCCGACCTGATGGACTCGGCCGAGGACCAGCGTGGCGCGATCGATGCGTTGCGGAGCATGATCCGAGAAATAGACCAATGGAGTGACTTCGAAGACGCGGCCCGGAAGGTGAGGGAGTTGCTCGATCGCCAGGAGGCCCTGGGTCGGGACATTGATCATCTCGCCCGATCCATCGAAGGCAGGCCGCTCGACCAATTGCACACCCTGGAGCGAACCGAATTGGCGCGGGCCGGGACGGGTCAATCGCTTCTCGCCCGCGAGACCGATGAATTGCTCGAACGCATGGCGGCCCTCGCATCCGAACTGGCCGGGACCGACAAGCCCGCGTCGGAGTCGTTGAAGCGCGCGAGGGATGTGGGGGTTCAGCGCGGCGCGA
>JAPULF010000362.1 GCA_027295245.1 Planctomycetota bacterium | reverse complement strand
TTAAGCGGCAAGCCGCTTCCGGCCCCACCGTCGATCAAGCAACAGCGTCGGGCAATCGAGGGGCACTTCGAGTTGTTGTCGGAGCTTCACGGCGTCGAGAGGGCTTCGGTCCTGTTTCGCAAGTTCGCTGTACGGTATTGCGAATTACATCCCTGCAACAAGGCGGTGATGGGTGCATTCGTCAAGGTCCGAACGCCCGGAGATTGGCACGCCGTTCTTCAAACGTGGTACGACAAAGACGAATCCTGCTACCCGGCGGTCGAACGTCGGCCGCGGCCGGAGGTATTGGTGGCCGCGGGCGCGACGCTTTCGTGCGAATCCGCCACGTGAAATCACCGCGGCGCGGGGCGAGTCGGGGCATACAATCATCAGACTGACTTGAACGGCCTTTTGCGTTATGGACTTCCTCCAATCGATCCTGTTCGAAAGCCCCATCTGGCTTGGGGGTTTCAGTTTCTTGATGTTTGCCGCAGTCCTGTTCGCCCGGCGCCGCCTGACCGACAAGTCCCGGGCGTATGCGCTGCCCGGCACGCTGCTGCTGACGGTGTTGCTGTTCTTGCTGCAATGGCTTGTCGTCACGGAGCGCGAGCGAATTCTGGAATCGCTGGATGCCTTCGTTGCCGGGCTCGAGTCGGAAAACGAACCCGCCTGGTCACGGGTGGTCGGCGAGGGCTATCGCGGTGAAGGCATGGACCGCAACGACGTACTCGCATACATCGAATCCGCGTTGGACTCGGTGGATGTCTATGACACCCGAACTCGAAGGCGCGACGTGCAGATCGACGGCGACAGCGCCGAGATGATTCTGGTCGCGATGGCAACCGTCAAGATCGGCGGTGGGGTGGGCGAATTCCACGTGGCCCGCTGGAAGATCGGCTGGGGACGTGAACCGGACGGATGGAAGATCGTTTCTCTCCGGCCCGAGAAGATCGACACGATTCCGATTCGTAGTTTGGGGGAGCTACGCAGGCACATTCCTTAGCGTCGCAAAGACGCATGGGTGGGCGGCGTTAGCCTCTCGCCGTTCATCAGGCCATCTTCGGCCAGGACCACTCGCGCATATCCTTCAACTGGGCCTTGTTGGTCATGTCGAATTGAAGCGGCGTTACCGCTATATACCCTTCTCCGATGGCTCGAAGGTCGGTGCCCTCTTCGTCGAGGGGGTCGCCGAAATCACCGGTCAACCAGAAGTAATCGCGTCCGCTGGGGTTCTGCCGGCGTTCAAAGCGCTCCACCAGTGATTGGCCGGACTGGGTTGCAACGCGAACGCCCTTGGGCCAGCCGGGCCGCAGTGCCGGGATGTTCACGTTGTAGAGGCGACCGGGCCTCAGATGGGACTGGGGAATGTGGTCGATGATCTGCTTCGCAAGACGGCCGGCGCGGTCGAAGTCCATTTCGTCCGAGATTTCGAGCGATACGGCGATCGCCGCGCAACCTAGAATCGCCCCTTCGGCGGCGGCGGCAACCGTTCCGGAATACAGGACGTGGATGCCGACATTGGCTCCCGCGTTGATGCCGGATACGACGAGGTCCGGCTTTTGCGGCAGGAGGGCGTTGACGGCGATCTTGACGCAATCGGCGGGCGAGCCTTCGACGCTGGTGCCATGAAATCCGCCGGCGACATGAACCGGTCGGCAGAGCAGCGGATGCCGGATGGTGATTGCGTGGGCCGCCGCCGACTGCACGGTGTCGGGGGCGACGACGTCAACTTGCATATTCGGGTCGGCGTCCAGCGTCTTGAACATGGCCAGAATGCCGGGGGCAAGAATCCCGTCGTCGTTGCAGAGAAGGACACGCATCGCGGCGATTGTACGGGCGGCGCGCCGAGCCTACAATTCGTACGTTAAGTTACGGATTCGATCACTCCGACCGACCGTCCCGCGGCCCGCCGCCATTCACGGCTGAGTCGGCAGATCCGAAAGATTGCCGTGCCGATGCAATCGGTTCGAGATACAAGGAGACCTTCACCGTCAATGGTCGCGATCTGCGCGTGCATGTCCACGCTCGTGATCGTCGGAACGGTCCTTTTTCCGGTGGTTACGGCGGACTTCGCGAACCGCGATGATTCAACCTACGTATTCGAAACGGTTGGGATTTGGCATTGGTCCAGTGACGCCGCTCAACTCGCCTTCAACCGCGTACACTACCCGAGCGACACGGGCGGATACTACCAACCGCTGGTGGATCTCAGCTACATGCTGGACGCGAGGTTGACGCGTGACTCCCGTGCGCAGGCCTTTTTCTTCCATTTGGACAACCTGGGCATTCATCTTTTGAATGTCACGCTCGTTTTCACCCTCGTCCTCCGATTGAGCCGGTCTGTGGCGTGGTCCGTGCTGCTTTCGCTGGCATTCGGGCTCCATCCGATTCAAGTCGAGAGCGTTGCCTGGATTTCTCAACGCATGACCCTGCTTGGCACGATGTTCTCTCTGGCCGCGACTGTTTGCTACGTTCGCTACGCGACCGACCGGCGGGTTGCGGGTCTGCTGTGCGCGCTGGCCTTGTATGCAGCCGCGTTGCTGTCGAAAACGACTTTTTTGGCATTGCCCGTTGCATTTCTGCTCCTCGACTACTGGCCGCTGAACAGGCTGGCCCGCCCCGCGATTCTGGAGAAGGGTCCGTTCGTGCTGTTGATGCTCGCGGCGGTCGTCGTAAGACTTGCGGTCGGCTCACAGGCCACCGGCGGACCTCCGGCCGAACTCGGTTGGACCGCGCTGGTCGTCCTCAATATTTCCTCCTTTGCTCAACGCTTGGCGTGGCCGTTTGCCCTGTCGCCGCTCTATCCGATCTCGGCGTCTGACGGACCGGGTCTCGGGGACTTTGTCATCGTGCTGTTCGCGATCGCCGCCCTGGTGCTGGCCCTCCGTGGTGTGAGACCGCTCTTCGTCGCAATCGCGGGAATGGCGGCGTTCGTCCTGCCTGCGATGGTTCACTTGCCGTTTACGTCGAGGCTTCTCGGCGACCAGTATTTGTATCCCGCCTTCATCATGCCGATTCTCGTCGTTGCGGCATGGATGTCGTCACGCGGCCCTTCGACGCTGCCGGCCAAATCGGCTGCCGTTGGGTTTGCAGTCTTGATCTTCGCTTTCGGGGCCGTATCGCATCGGGACACGTCGGTCTGGAGGGACGGCGAGCACTTTTTTCATCGGGTGGTCGAGACCCACCCGCGTTGGGTCCCGGGCTATGCCGGCCTGGTGGATTGGCACCTGCGGCGCGGGGACCACGATCAGGCGCTGGTCTGGGCTCGAAAGGCCCGAGCCGCCGACCTCGACAGTGCGCTGGGACAGTTTTGCCTGGGAACGGCCTTGCTTCCCGATGCCGAGCGAAACAAGGAGTCGATTCGGTTGCTCAGGAGCGCTTTGCGCTCGAGACCCGAGTGGGTCGCGTGTCTTCAAAACCTCGGAGCCGCGCTGACAAGAGACGGGCGCCCTGGCGAAGCGATTGAATACCTGGAACGGGCTCGTGACCTGAGTCCGAAATCCTGGGACATTCGAACCGGCCTTGGATACGCGTATCTCAAGAGCGATCGTCCGGCGGATGCCCGGCGAGAGTTCACCCTGGCCCGAAAGCGAAGCAACGATCCGCGGATTCAATTCGGCCTTGCGATGGCGTGGGCGGAAAACGAGGGCACCCGGGCACACGAATACGCGCGGCGACATCTCGAGGCCGCGGTCGGACTCGACAAGCGACTTGCCATCCATGCGGCGCGGAATCCGGCCCTGCGCAGGTTGGCTTCCGAGTTCGGGATCGAATCGCTGTTCGACACAACCGATGGATCGGACGGGGGCGATTCGCCGGAATGGGATATTCCAACCGCCGGCACCCAGCAATTGTAGATTTCATTCCCTACCTCGTTCCCGATCTGACGCGGCCGGCCGCGTGGCATGGATGACGGCCATCGCGTCGACTGGAGCCGACCATTCGGGACGGAGACGTTGTGCTTCAAGCAAGTGACGTGTCGCGTCGGCGGACTGCCCGACAACCGCGAGTATCTGACCCAGGTAGAAATGGGCATCGGCCAAGTCGGGGTCGCAATCCAATGCCAGTTGCAGATGTCGAACGGCCTCTTCATGCTCGCCCTGCAATTCGCGGGTGATCCCCATGTGCAAGCGTGCCTTGCAATAATCGGGCTTGATTTCGAGTGCCCAGCGACAGTGGTCCAGCGACTCCTCGAAACGGCCTTGCGACGTCAGGGCGATGCTCATGTTCATGTATGCGTCGACAAAACCGGGGTTGAGCTTGAGGGTGTTTTGATAGTGTGTGATGGCCTTGGCCGGCTTTCCTTCGGCGCCCAGGGCGCAGCCCAGGTTGTATTGGGCGCGCCACACGTCCGGACGCTGACGGACGACCGTGCTCCAGATCGAGACAGCGCTGCGGTAGTCGTGATTGCGGCGCAGGGTGCGAACACCGAGCGAAACCGTGACCGCGATGACCAGCAAGTATGTGGCCATGACACGGCGTCGGGCGGCGAACGCGAGGCCGT
>JAPULF010000361.1 GCA_027295245.1 Planctomycetota bacterium | reverse complement strand
CAGGCGCACACTCTCTTGTTTGCGGTCACGGTTCCTTCAATGTCTTGCCGTAGTTCTCCTCTTGTCGGCGGACTCAACGCGTCGTGGCCGGTTTTCATTTCCGGCGATACGATTGTGGACGTGGGAATCGGAATCGGCAGTACGATCCGCAATCGGTCGAGAATCGGCATCGGGTGCGGGCTTCTAGTCGCGCTGGCGGCCATCGCGCTGTACCTGCCCAGCCTCGACAACGAGTTTGTCGACTTCGACGACACTCAGTACGTTACGAACAACTTCTATGTGCTCCATCCGAGCTGGCAGAATCTCTGGACCTGCTTCAGCGAAGTGTGGCGGCCGTCGAACATCCTCGGTTACTACCAGCCGTTGACCATCGCCTCGTTGATGCTGGATCGGGTTATTGACGGTCGTTTTGCGGGGAGCCCGACGGCCGCGGTCGCGCCGTACGTGTTTCACATGACGAATGCTCTTCTGCACGGGCTGAATGCCGTGTTGGTTTTCGTGCTGGCCCGGTTCGTCTCGCGAAGAATCGGGATCGCTGTGATTTGCGGATTGCTGTTCGCCGCTCATCCCTTAAATGTTGAAGTCGTGTCTTGGGTGTCGCAGCGCAAGACACTTCTTTCGACGACGTTCGCCCTGAGCGCGTTGATTTGCCACGGGCGTTATTCCAAGACGAGCGGCGCGGGCTGGTATCTGCTCACGTGGGCTTCGTTCGTCCTGAGCCTGCTTTCCAAGCCGACGGGATTGCTTCTGCCGCTGGTGTTGATTCTGGCCGATGTTTGGCCGCTTCGCCGCATCTCGCTACGGAGCGTGATCCAACAAGTCCCATTGTTGGTTACGGCTGTGGTTTTCGGCTGGATCTCGGTCGTGTCACAGGTACGGACTGCCGGCTTGGAACTGAACGCCGGTATTTGGGCGACATTCCTGATTCTCTGCCAGAACGTCGTTTTCTATTCGTCCCGGCTGCTCATTCCTTTCGGGCAGAGTCCGGTACACCCGATGCCGGGGGTTGGCGCGGTGGCCTTGGCCGAACCGACGTTTCTTTTTGGCCTGATCGGGTCGGCGGTGTTGGTTGGTTTGTCGGTCGTGGCATGGCGGCGCGGGTGGACGCAGATTTGGGTCTGTGTCGCCGGGTTTTTCGTGCTATTGGCGCCGGCGATGAGCCCCTGGCGATTCATGATTCCCATCGTTGCGGAACGGTTTGTCTACTTGCCCATGATCGGGCCGTTGATGCTTGTTGCCGCGGGGCTTCGCCGGCTTTGGGCGCCGTCCCGTGGCCGGCGGTCGTCGGGCCGGCGGATCTCGACGGTCGGATGCGGGCTGGCGATCGGCTGCTTTGCGTTCTTGACGATTGATCAACAACGGGTCTGGCGCAACAGCCGGGCGTTATACGAGGCCGTGACAACGCGTTATCCGAATCATCCGTACGGGTATTGCGCATTGGGGACGCTATACCTGAACGAACACGAATTGATTATCACGAATGGATCGGAGGAGGATCTCGAGTCCGCCGAGTCCTTGCTTTCGGCCGCGATGGGTGAATATGTGCGAGCGTTGCGTTTGGACCCGGCGTTCGGGCGGGCACATTTTCGAGTCGCCCAGACCCTGTTGCTTCAGGGCGATCCCGAAGCGGCCCTGGCTCATTTTGAGGGGCATCCCGAGGCATTCGGATTCAACCGCGCGAACTACGTTTACGGCCAGGTTCTGGACCGATTGGGCGACAAGCAGGGTGCGATCATGGCATTTCGGGAATGTCTGAGTCGCGAGCCGGATTTGCGAGATGCCCGCCGTCAGCTTGCCAGGCTGCTGCTCGAAAAGGGACAGACCTCGGAATCACTGACTCATTTCGACAAGCTCGGCGAGCAAGGCATGTTCGACGCCGACACCCTGCACAATTGGGCAGTGGCGCTGGTTGAGGTGGGTCGGTTGCCCGAAGCGCTTGCCCGGTTGGCGGATGTCGAAAAGATGCGCATACACACGGTCTCTGAATCGACGGGGGACCGGCTGTCTCGGGTGCAGTCCAAGCTGGCGGATACCCGGTACGCGATTGCGGGCATATTGGCGATGATGGAAGAAACTGAGTCATCGTTTGTGTATTTACGGGCAGCGGTGTCTCAGAAGCGCGAGTTGCTCGCGGCGGCGGGGCGAAACGCGGCGTTCGAGCGCCTTCGCGGCACCGAGGCATGGCGATTGTTCTTATCTGAGTTTGAATAGGTTCGATAAGCTAGTCTTCGGCGCCGATCTCCGATCGAACGTCTTTTGGATACCGTGCTTCGGTCGGGTGCCGCGGCAGGATGCTCCGGCGCTCACCGCCGGAGACTGTCATTTTCGTAGGCGCGCACAATGTCCGTCACGAGCCGGTGCCGGACGATATCCATTCGGGACAGTCGGACGATTCCGATTCCCTCGACTCCCTGAAGGCGCTCGACGGCATCGTTGAGTCCGCTCTTGACGCCTTTGGGGAGGTCACCCTGACTGTCGTCGCCGGTGACGATCATCTTACTGTTGTTTCCCATGCGGGTGAGAAACATGAGCATTTGTTGGGTGGTGGAGTTCTGGGCCTCGTCGAGGATGATTGCGGAATCATTCAGGGTGCGGCCGCGCATGAATGCCAGCGGGATGACCTCGATCACGTCGTTGACCATGAAGCTCTTGATCTGCTCGAAGTCCATCATGTCGCGCATGGCGTCGAACAGGGGTCGCAGGTAGGGATTGACCTTGGCCTGCATATCGCCTGGGAGGTAACCGAGTTTTTCACCGGCCTCCACCGCCGGGCGGGCCAGGACGATGTGCTTGATCTTACCCGTCTTCAACAGTGAAAGGGCCAGGGCGACGGCGAGGTAGGTCTTTCCGGTTCCGGCGGGCCCCAGACATAGCACGAGGTCTTTTTCCCGAACGGCCCGGACGTACGATTCCTGTCCTGGGGTCTTGGGCATGATGGCGGTCGACTTTCGATACACAACGAGGCGATCGGTGTCGTCGGGGATCTTTGCGGCTGCCTGCTCGCAGATCGCGTCCGCGACATCCTGGTCGTCGATGTGCGGGCGCTTCTTCAGTTTGTCCTGCAACGTCTCAAACAGGGCGGCCGCTCTTCCGACGGCGTCGGCATCGCCGACGAGTTTGAGCGTCGAGTCGCGCGCGAAGATCTTGACGTCCAGAGCCTCTCTGATGGTGCGGAGGTTTCTGTCGGCGGGTCCGTAGATCTCCATCCGCTTGTCGG
>JAPULF010000360.1 GCA_027295245.1 Planctomycetota bacterium | reverse complement strand
CCGGCCACGATGTCCGTTTTTTCTCGCCATGCCGCCGTAACACACACGACGAATTCGGGAGCCGATGTCCCGAAGGCCACGACTGTGACGCCGACCAGCATGGCCGACACCCCCATCGCTCGCGCAAGCGCCGCGGCCCCGCGGACCAGAACCTCGCCGCCGGCCACGAGAAGCACTATCCCTCCCAACACGCCGAGCAGGTCGAGAATCATGGGAAGTTCACCCGCACCCAACCTGCATGAAACACCTTGAAGGAAACGGGTGGATCACGAAACCATCGTTTCCTTCGCTGCATTTGAGGTGTCCAAACCCTCGGAATCGTCGGAACCGCGCAATTCGTCGATTCAATCGTCATGCGTCTGGCGGAATGCAGGTCCGGCGGATTACTTGCCACAGAAATCGATGATCCGGCCTATCTCGCTACGGAGATCGCTCCGGGCGACGATTCGGTCGATATGGCCGTGCTCGAGCATGAACTCGGCAGTCTGAAAGCTCGTGGGCAACTCCGTCTGCACTGTGTCGCGAATCACGCGCGGGCCGGCGAATCCTATCATCGCGCCGGGTTCGGCGAGAATGACGTCACCCAGAAATGCATAGCTGGCTGCCACGCCGGCCGTCGTCGGATCGGTCATGACCGTGATGTAAAGCTCCTTTTCCTGGTCATGGATGGCAAGCGCCGCGGCCGTCTTGGCCATCTGCATCAGGCTGATCAAGCCCTCTTGCATGCGGGCACCCCCGGAGCATGTCACGATGATGATGGGCAACGACAATTCCGTGGCCCGCTCGATCGCGGCCGCGATCTTCTCTCCGACGACCGCGCCCATCGATCCCATTACGAAGAAAGGATCCATGACGGCCAGGATGACGGCGCGACCCTTGATGTAGGCCCGTCCCGTCAAGACGGCCTCCTTGAGGCCCGTCGTCTTCTGGGTTGTCGCGAGGCGTTCACGATAAGACTTGGTGTCCGTCCATTTCAGCGGATCGGTGGAAACAAGATCGGCGTTGAATTCCTCAAACGTCCCGGTGTCAGAAAGGTGTTCTATTCGCGTAGGAGCACTGATTCGATAATGGCGAGAGCATTCCGGACACACGTGCAAGTGCTCTTCCATCAGTTTCCGGAAGATCATCTTGCTGCAACCCTCGCAGCGCATCCAGAGTCCTTCGCGAACTTCCACTTTGGCCATTTCCGGACACCCTCAAGAAAGCGACGACCACTCCTCGGTCATCATCCAGCGACGACTGACGAATCCTGCATTCTAGCTCGATTTGCGAAGATGATACCAAGTTCGGCCCCCGTAGTCCGAACGTCATCGTGACCCATCTGCCAAACGAATAGGGCCCGAGCGCGAGTCCGCGCACAGGCCCTAATGACGATTCTCGATGGGGAGCATTGCGAGATCACGCAGGGGGCATACCTAACCCCAGATGATCACAGACATTAGCTCCATCTGCACGATTCCTAATCGAACCGAGTTCAGTCCGGCCCGGTATCGGTTTCCGGACTCGACAGTCGGCTAGCGACTCCTAGGTGGCGAATGTGATCACCCACGCGAGCGGCGTGAGGAAGAAGTCGAGGAACGGATTCAAGTCGATTAGGCCGATCAAGGACGCGAGGACAAAATCCCAGAACATTGCTACACCTCAATTCTAAAAGCGTTCCCGCCACTCGGTTCCGTTTCCATCGCCGTAAACCCGTCGCCACTGAGGTCGGCGGGAACGCTCCGACCGGCTCGAGCGGGATTCGGCCAAGGCCCCCCGTGAGGCATGGCGACCTGCAGGGGTTTATCGCCAGTGCACCGGGGGCGAGTTTAGCTTCATGAGGGTCCGATAAGTCGGGTAGATGGAAAACGACTCTGAGGGTTCAGGCGCGCAAGAAATTTTCGGACATAAGACTACAGGGCGCGCCAAAACTGCGTCGAACGCCGTGAATGCCCTAGCGGTCAGAGGGGGGTGTTGGGTCGGCATCGATCGGAAGGCGTGAAGAAGAGACGAAAAAGGGACACGAACTTGCCGTCCGTGTCCCTTTAGCTTTTGATCGTGATTACACGCGCCTCATTGAAAACCCGACGCGTGCCTCGCTGCATAGCTCATCCGATATTCGGACAGCTAATCAAGAAAACGCGAGTGCGCCCGAGATCAGGATGTCGATCGGGTCGAACAGCCAGTCCAACGGCGCCGTGGGGATCAGATTGGTGAGAATGTTGCTGCTCAGTTCAGCAAAAGTCTGAACGAAGAACAGAATCACATTAAGCATTAGTCTTCCTTTCGAACAAGTTCCCGAAACTCTTCACTACACTCAAGTGACTCTATGACACGCGGCAACACTTCCAAACGATCCCCCGGGAACGTAGCGGCCGTTCCGGAACGTGTTCCCAACTGTCTCGCGTCGACGCCGATTGATGCGTTTGGGCTGCGTCAAATAAAGAACGCAAGAGCGGCCGACATAAGAATGTCGATCGGGTCAAAGAGCCAATCCAGCGGAGCAGTCGGAATCAGGTTGGTGATAATGTTGCTGCTCAGCTCAGCAATCGTCTGGAGGAAAAATACAATCGCGTTCAACATCTAGGTTCCCTTTCGCTAAACATTCCCGGATATTCTACTCAAAAATCAGCCGGCCACTTTGAAACGTCGCTCCGGGATGAAAGCGCTCGTTTCTTAACCGTGCCGTACATTTTCCGAACCAACTTGGAAAGCGCTCTCACGCCTTTCCTGCCAAGTTGGGCCGTAGTCTATCTGATCCCAGATTTCGGTGTCAACACAATAATCCGCATTGGAAAGCCGCTTTTTCTTTTTCGATTCTGAGGTCATGGAGAGCAAGAGTTCGTCAGAATCCTGGTATTCGATATAGTTGTAACAGCTTGAAGGAACAGTACTTAAAGCAGATTCCCCAAGAGGGATCCGCCGATATCACCACCTATCGCCGTTCTCGGCGTTTCTCTACTATCGGACGCAGCCGGACAGACGATGCAGCGAAAAATGCGCTCAATCGGCAAAACCTGCCGCTCGGGTTGCAATACCGCTGTTGTTTTTCTTGCTGACGCGATCGATTACCCGGCACGCCCGCCGGCGCTCGTCGAGGCCGGTGCAAGCAAGAAGCGAATGATCACGGGATTATGATCCGACCCGCAGACATCGAGTGAACCCGAATCGACACGATACGATTTGGGTTCGTATCGCCGCGCCATTTCCGGTGAACACAGCAGGTAATCGATCACATCGCCGTTGCGCCCCTTGTATGTCACCGTTCCTTTTGGAAGTTGATCCACGAAACCCGTCAGTTCGGCCACTCCCTCTCCGCGTAGAATCTTCAGCGGGTCGCTTTCCCACGTGTCATTCATGTCGCCGCAGAGAACAAACCGGGCCGCCGGGTTTTTGCGAAGCTTCCCGTCGAGAATGACCCGAATCTGGCGGGCCTCCGCTTTGCGCAACGCAAGCGATTTGCCGCCGCCCGCCCTGCTCTTGAGATGTACTGCAAAGACCGTGAATGCTTCATATCCGTTCGGCTCGATTCGCACTTCGATCAAATCACGACGAAACCGCGTCACCGCCCCGGAGCCGTCGCTGAATCGCAGATGGCGATACGAACTCACCGGCCCGACCGGAATCCGGGACAGGACGGCGCAATCGATACCGCGACGGTCGTTGCTCTCGAAACAGACAACGTGTTCATAGCCCATGTCCGGCAGTAATGTGCGCACGAACTCCTCCAGGACGCCTCGGTTCTCGACTTCCTGAAGGGCCAGGACGTCGGCATTGAGCTTCCGTATGGCGGCGGCGGCGGCCTTGCGTTGTTTCTCCGGCTTGGCCGGGGTCCCTTCATCGGCGTGATATGGATCGTCGTGGTCGTCGAACAGGTTCAACAGGTTGAAGGTACCCACTGTAACGGTGCCGTCGAACGGCGGCCGATCGACATGCCGCTCCGGTGGAATCGGCTCTTCCTTCTCGAGGACCGTGACCTGGTCCGGATCGAGGACCTCGACCTGCAGCTTGCCCCGATACTCGCTGATCATGCCGCGAATCCTGACCCACTTGTCCTTGTACAGCACCTCCGGTGGTGTCGAAAACCGCTTATAATTGCGTTCTTTGACAATGGCCGTAAACGTGCGGCTTGCGGGATCATCGAAATTGAGGAAGCAAATCTTGCCGATGTTCCGGGCGGCGACGATCCGACCCTGAACGACCGCGACCTTCCCGAGATACCTGGCCGCGTCCTTCCAGTGGACAACGGGATATCCCGAAGGATCGTTTTCCGCGGCCCGGGCGGCGACCGTGATGAAAGGAAGAAGTGCAGCGAGAATCATGGCATGTCTGGTCATTTGTTTCCCTCCGTGAGAACCCGATCGGGTGAGAACAATAGATGTGGTTACAGGATACTAGAATCACGCGATGACATCAACGAAAGCATCCTCGGCAGGCGCGAGCGAAGCAAATGCGACCGCTTCGTCGCAATGTGGAATCTCTCGTGACATGGGCGGTTTGCCGGAGCATGTCCTTTCGGTCGACCGCAGTCGCGCGCTGGTTCGTGGCTTTTATCGTGCCTTCGCGGCCGTGTTCCTCGGTGGGGCAGTGCGGATTTGCGTCGCGGCATGGATCGGCACTTCCCCGATGCGTTGGGAACTTCTCTGGGAAAACGAACGGGCCTTTTTCGTCGCGCTCGTCTCGATTCTCGCGTGTCTGGGCTTGGCGGCCGCCGTCTGCGGAATCCTGTCGGCCCGGTGGTTCGCATTGGCGGCTTGGCCGGCCCGCCTGCATGTTTCGATCACGTCTGAGTCGGTCCGATTGCAACTGGGCCCGTTTGGATCGAATGCGTATTCGTGGCACGGCATGAGCCTCAGGACCCTCGAGGACATCGATCCCGAAATACTGGCGTCGATTCCGGACGAGTTGCTCACGCTCGAAATGCGACACACCGAATGCCAAGAAGACCTCGCCGTCGTCATACAGCGATTCGCCGGCGTCGATGCGGAGGACCTCAATCGTTTGCTTCGACCGTATTTGATGCGATGGGTCGAGCACGCGAATGGCGACCGCGCGTGACGGCGCTCAGCGAACGATCACCACCGCGGAGAACCGCACGGTCAGATCGACGACGGTCGGTCGGGCCGCGATCGCGCTCGGCAGCGGCCAGCGGTAGAATTCACCCTCCAGCGTTCCGCTCGCTTCTTCGTCTTCAAGTCTCGTAATCGTCAGAGTGGCGGACTTCGGCCCGTATGCCGCGAATTGGGTGAAGATCCCATTTTGATTGGGAAGGAACATGCGACTGCCGGTGAACCGAATCGGCTTTTGCTCCAGCTCCTTGATAGTCTCCGCGTCTTGGAATGTGCCGAAAATCAACCGCGAGCCATCGGGGGCGGGCCGCAGGGTCGTCAACGAAACACCCATTTCACCGGATCCGATCGAATCCACTTGAAATACGATCGCCATGTTCGGAATGGAGAAGCGTCGATCGGCCTGAATGACCGCCGAGTGCTTCACGTCGACGACCGGTTTATTCTCTTTTTTCTTCGGCGGGTCCGGGGGCGGCCCCGTTTCTTCTTCACAACCTGACACCAGGACGTGAAGCAACCCGACCATCGCAAGAATTCGAGTGGCCGAAGACATGATCAAGAGCAGTCCGTGCCCGCCGGTACATTCTTTTGCCGGTTGCGGCGCACAACCGCGCAATCTTTTCGCATTCGCAGGCTCCGATAAGCGCGCACGTCCGATTATACACGCGAATGCACGAAGTGGCGAAGCCGTCCGCGGATGCTTAAAGGCCCTTCCAACCCGTGCCGATAACAATGACCGAGGCTGTGGGTCTTCCGCTACTGAGCGGGACAGCCTGGCTTGGAGGGTCCGAGTAACGGCGAGCTCGGATCCTCTTTTTTTGCGCGCTTCGCGCGAACCAACTTTCTTGATTCCGGACGCATTGATCGACGAGTGTATAGCCCGATGTGCTAGACCAGCGGATGTGAGGGAATGGCCTGGACGCGGATATGCGCGATGGACCTCACTTCGCCCGTATGCTCCCGGCCGAACGATCCCGGCGACCGGCGTCGCGTTGAAGGCCCCGCACGAAGCCCGTCAGTTCGCAGAGCGACGCCCGGCCCGGCAATTCGTGCTCCAACCCCACGAATTGAAATCCCAAACTGAGGCGGCCGGGCGCGGTTATTGCGCAGTGGCGATACTGGGCCTCGACGATCAGCGGCGGCTTTCCGGGCGATGCCGTAATCTCCACGCCGACCAGATCGCCGATTGTCAGCCGCGGGTTCTGATCTTCACGAACATCAATAAGGACGCCGCCGACCGATGCGTTGCCGACTCGACCCGAGCAGATGGGCCAGGAGGGCTCATGCGATGACGGAGCACCGCCTTCCCACAGTTTGATTGCGATGAATGTTTCAGGCGGTACGGTCACGCGCTGGTAGGCCCGGCGTTGTACTTCGCGGATGCGGTCGGGGCAGCGTAACACAACCGTTTCGACTTCCCCCAGGTTCGGCAGATTCTCTCTGCGTCGCATCACGACCGAAGTCGTAAACATGCACTTCTTGTGTCCGCGGCGAAAGGAGATTCCCAATTGCTGGCCGGGGGCAGTCTCGATGGGGACCTCGCCGTCGCCGCTCGGACAGGAAATCTGGAACACGCCCGATTCTTCGTCGTGTCTGAGAATATGCGACTTGAAAACGGACCAGTTTTGGTCGCTCTTTATTGAGATGGTCGCCGGAACCTTACGCTCCGCGGCCCAATCGAGCACCGCCGCATCAGATTTGGATTCGAGTGTTTCCTCCACGCTCATGCGGACGCTCCCGCGAGGCTCATCGCACATCTGGGGTTCTTGACTATCTCTCCAAGGGCCTCCAACTGGGCCTTGGAATCCCGCGACCGTAGAAATTCCATTCCCAGAATGACGCAGTCCTCGCTCGCGGGGGTCTTGTTGGACACGATCGCACAGAGGCGAAACGTCGGACCGCTCGACGGCAATTCGAACGAAAGCGTCACGCGGGATCCATCGTTGATTCCTCGAGCGGCGTTTTCATCCATCCGGCAGGCCAGTCCGCCCGCGCTGATATTGAGCAGGGTCGCTGCGTGGCTGTGTGCGGCGTCTCGAACGCGCCATTCGATTGTCACTTCGGAAGACGGAGCCAGTGCAGCGCGTCCTAGTCGGCGTCGCTCCAGGACCTCAACCGTCTCCGGCCGGCTGACCGCGAGCGCGATCGACTGGCCCCATCGAGGAACACCGTGAACGGTGCAGGTAAACGCATAGGCTTGACTATCATGCAACTTCACATCGCATTCACGCCCGACCAGGTCTGCCGGATCGAAAGACGGCAGGCCGGTCAAACGTATCAAGAGGGTTTCCCCGTCGGCCGCGATCAATGCACCGTTCAGCGGCACGTCGGCCAGCGGCGTGTCAACCGTTGCCTGAGACTGCGAGCGGATCGCCATTTCGAGGATTCGGTTTGAGCCTTCCGTATCCAGGCAAGTGTGGTTTTTCATGGTGTCTCCCCAAGGACACATTATCGGTGCCAAGCGGTCTTCGCGGGCCTGCACCTTCGCAGGGGCCCGCGCAGGCCCGCGCTTGGTTCTCGGATCGATTCGGAGTCAACTTGACAGGCGAGTCACCGACCGATATCAGCCCGCACGGGCCGGCCTGGGACGCTGGGCGTGCTCGATGACGCGTCCGCCGAGATCGACCAACCGTGGCACTTCGGCAGGCGGGAGCCGAAGCTCCAGCCGCATGCGACCGTCCGGGTACTCGCGCGCACAGATTTGCCCGTGCTGACTGACGTACGCCAGGAGTTTGCCGTTTGCAGGGTCGGCATCCACGATGACTCTGACGTATCGTTCCTCTATCCGTTGAACGACCCGCTCCCTCAACTCGTCCAATCCGCGTGCGGTTCGAGCGGATACTTCGATCGCGTCCTGACGCCGAGTCCGCAGCAGGTGGATGTCGGAGGAATCGGTTATAGAGTCGATCTTGTTGAGGACGAGAATCGTGGGCGTTTCCTGGCAGCCGAGTTCCGCGAGAACGGACTCAACGGCCCTGATCTGGCTCGAGGCGTTGTGCGACGCGGCGTCGACCACGTGCAGGAGTAGATTCGAATGGATCGCCTCTTCGAGCGTTGCCCGGAACGACGCTACGAGATTGTGCGGCAGATCACGGACGAAGCCGACCGTATCCGACAGTAGGGCCGCACGGCCTTCGCCGAGATTCCAGCGCCGTGTCTTGGTGTCGAGCGTGGCGAATAGCTTGTCCGCCACCATTTCCTCGGCGCCGGTGAGGGCGTTCAGGAGCGTGCTCTTGCCGGCGTTGGTGTAGCCGACCAGTCCGATCGTGAAGTAGTCGCTGCGGGCCCGTACTTCGCGGAGCTTTCGACGATCGATCTTGGCCAATTGCTCCTTGAGCAACGTCACCCGTTTCTGGACGATGCGGCGGTCGATTTCGATCTGACGTTCGCCGGGTCCGCGGGTACCGATTCCACCGACTGCACCGGCGGTGGTCCCGCCGCCGGCGCCTGCAATTCGTTCCAGGTGGGTCCACATGCCACGAAGTCGCGGGGCGGTGTATTCGAGCTGCGCCAATTCGACCTGCAAACGCGCGGCGTGGGTTTGGGCGCGGCTTGCAAAGATGTCGAGGATCAACTCGGTCCGATCGAGAACTTTTCTGCGAACCAGTTTCTCGATCTCTCGAATCTGCGACGGGGTCAGTTCGTTGTCGAATACGACGACGTCCGCCGACTTGTCCTCGACATACTCCGCGAGTTCGGCGACCTTGCCTCGACCGATGTATGTTCCGGGTGCGGGGCGATTCCGTTTTTGAATGACCCGGCCGACGACCTCGGCGCCTGCCGCCGTGGCCAAGCCTTTCAATTCGGAGAGCGGGTCGTAGCGCGTACCGGTGTATTCCCGGCCCGGCAAGAGCAATCCGACCAGGACGGCGCGCTCGGCATGCACACTTTCGGATTGTCGTTGGGTATCCTGCAAGACGGGTTCGCGCGCTCCTTTTCCATGATTCTAACAAGTGTATCACGGTGAGGTCAACGCGGAGAGGCCCTGCGGTGCCGGGTGCGGTTGGTTTCCGCGATCGGAGAGCGATTCCGGCGCGGCCGGGAATGCTCCGCTCTTTACCACGCGCTTTGTCAAACGATGCCGGTACCCCCTGCTGCGAGGGCGTTCACTCGAAATCCAAGGTGCGATCCTACGCGAGGAGATCCTTGGCAACGGCGTCGAGAAACTCCCCGGCCGTTTCCGTCGGAATGACATCCGAAATGTACGTCAGGGCGAGGTTGATCCGCCCTTGGCACTGGTTTGCCTGCAAAGTGATGCCCGGTGGCGAGAGCGCCGAGTTCAGCGTGTACAACTGGCCGATCGGCACGCCGCAAAACCGATCGAACCCGCCGGCGACGGGCCCGAGAAAGCCGTAGCCCAGCGTCAGCGGTTTGCGTTGTAGCCGGTCCTTCATATGCGAGACCAAGACGCCGGCAAAGCGGCTCATTACCGTCATCATCTGCAAGTTGCCGACATCAATGCCGCGCCGGAGCTGATCGCGCATTTGAGAATTCAGCATCCGAGTCAACGCATCGCGATTGCCGAGTTCGGCGAAGGTCGCCCGCGCCGCGATGAACGACATGAAGTTCCTGAAGATCGGTCCGGTCGCGCCGGGTGCGCGGAGATTGAGCGGCACGTCTGTTTGGAAGATCGTGCGGCGTCCCTGCCGACAGGGTGACATTCGGCTGATGACCCGGAACACGCTGGCCAGGATTGCCGGCGACAGATTCGAGAACCCGCAGATTCTCTTGACCCGGGCGGTCAAGGCGTCTGTTTCACCAGGCTCCAGGGTCTTGACGTTGATGCGGGTCGGCTCGAGCACCCAGCCCGTGGTCTCGGGCGGGACGAGCGTGATCGATCTGACCGGGATTCCCATCTGAGATGCAATCACCCTGAGAGAGCAACGGATTCGACGCATCGGTGTGGAACGGCGCAAATGAGTCAGGATTTCATCGGGGCCGTCTTGATCCGCGGGCGATGTCTCTGTCAATGCACTGTCATCGGACGGGTCGTTCGCCTCGACCTCGGAAGACAGTCGATCGATTTCCTGAAGCGCCAATTCGGGGGCCTTGCCGTCCATGAGCGCGTGGCACCAATGGAGAATCAGGACGTCGCGTCCGTCGGGCAGGTGAAGCAG
This sequence comes from Planctomycetota bacterium, assembly GCA_027295245.1. Lineage (GTDB taxonomy): Bacteria > Planctomycetota > Phycisphaerae > UBA1845 > UTPLA1 > JAPULF01. The sequence goes on along the minus strand of JAPULF010000360.1, from coordinate 5,399 downwards.
GTGAAATGAAATCGGGTCGATGCGATCGAGATCCACCGGAGACGCGAACAGCGCTTCGGCGTAGCGCCAAACCGACGCCGTGTCGGGCCGTTCCAGCGTGGAGACGGCCAGCGTACAGACGGCGTCGGGACGCGACTCCCAATGCACCGCGTCACGCTTGGTGTGCTTTACGGTCCGGGCAACCACGATCGGGTAGCGCTGCGAAAGGCGCGCCAATGCGTCGCGCAACCTGGCTTCGTCAATCCGACCGTCCAACCAAAGATGCGTCTGGCACAAGAATCCCGCGTGCCCGATGGAACGCAGGGCTTCGTGCGCGACGTACATGAAACGGTCCGGGGCGCCGAACCCGTTGCGAATCGCCCCGTCGGCGTCTCGGGGCGCCGAACTCGGTTGTGTCGCAACGGCGGCCATAAACTCAATCCGAAACCGGCGTCCATTCGAACCTTCCCGGCTGCGCTGCATATTCTGCAAAGCGATCGTCGCCCTGTCCATTGGGCGTATAATTCGGTCGCAGGAATACTCGAATGACTCGCAGATTCACACACTCCGACCCGACGGCCCTGCGTGGCCGTGCTTGCATGGTTGCGACGCTTTCGGCCCTTTCGCTGACCGCCGCGGGTTGCCTGGAAATCGAGGCTTTCTTGTTCCTGCCGGTCGGCGGCGACAGGATCGCACGCTTTTTCCACAGGGCGTCGGCTTTGGAAGACGGCTCCGTGATGGTTACGGGCGGATTGGGCGTACAGTTTGTGCCCTTGTCGCTCTCGACACTGGATGCCGTCACTTTTTTTGACCCTCGAACGAATTCGTTCGGGTTTGCCCACGCACCGGACGGTTCGATCGCACGGATGCTGACACCCCGCAGCAGCCACACCCAAACAACCTTGCAGGACGGTCGCGTGTTGATCACGGGTGGTCGAACCGGGGCGGCCGGTACCCACGTCGGCACGCCCTTGAACACGGTCGAAGTGTACGACCCCACAACAGGCGTGTTCGTGAATGGACCGCCGATGTCGGCGCGGCGCGCGGATCATACCGCATCGAGTCTGAAGGACGGCCGTGTCGTGATCGCCGGCGGCGCCAGCTGGCAGGTATTCGCACCGGCCGGGGACGCGTGGTCGGAAGACGTCCAGTTGCAACACCGCCGATCGTCCCACGCGGCGGTTGTGATCGAGGATTTCGGCGGCGTTGACGGCGAGGATCGCGTGCTGCTGATCGGCGGATCCGGAACAGGATCGAACACGATCGAACTACTCGACCCTTGCACGATGTCCTCGATCATCATGTCATCGACGCTCGCGCACGGCGTCGACGATCTAGCGGCAGGCAGACTGCCTGATGGGCGCATACTGATCGTCGGCGGCCAGACAAGCTCCGGCGACACGACGAACCGTTCATACTTGTACGATGCGGCCAACGATGCGATCGTCGAAGCGCCGAAGCCGCCGGATCGCGAAGGGGGAATCGCCGACCATCAACTTGTCGTGCTTGGCGACTTTGCGTGCGTCTTCGGCGGCGAGCAGCAGGCATCGGGTCGCGATACCGAACTCGATTATTTTGCCGTTTTTGATTCGACGATCGACCAATGGGTTGCCCACGGATCGATGCACTTCGCCCACGATGACTTTGTTGCCGTACCAATCACGGAGAATCGCGTGCTACTTGTCGGGGGCGGCGTGTCGTTTCTTCAAAACGAAGCGCCTTCGCGAAACGCGGAAGTCTTCGAATTGACGAATTCGATCAATGGGCTTCTACCACCGAACTAGCAGATCCACGCGCGAACTCACACAACACGGACGAAGCGTAATTCGTGAATGGCCATGAAGTTGCGCGATCATTCACCGCTGTCCATGATCCGCATCCACTACTCGGCGGACTTGTCCGTCGTGCCATGGAATTGCTGAAGAAACGCGTTCTTCGTTGAGAGCACCAGGCGTGTCTTGCCGGTCAGGGTGTTCTTGTAGGCCTCCAGCCGGCGCAGGAATTCGTAGAACTCAGGCGACTTGCCGAATGCTGCCGCGGTGATCCGGATCACCTGGGCGTCGGCTTCGCCGCGGATCTCCGCCGACCGCTGCTGCATATCGCCCTCGATCTCGTCGAGTTCCTTTCGGGTCTGTCCGAGGATTCGGTTGCGCTCCTCCTTGGCCTCGGACTCGTACAGCTTGGCGATCCGCATCCGCTCCGAGCGCATCCGTTCGTAGACCTTCTCGCGGACCGACGGCACGTAGTTGATCCGCTTGATGTGGACATCCACCAGCTCCATGCCGAAGGTCTCCATCAGCCCTTCGCTGGCGATGACCTTCAGCTCCTTCTCCATTTTCTCGCGGCCGGTGAAGATCTGTTCGCGGCGTAAGGCCCAGTCATTTTCCAATTCTTCGCTTTCGTACTGCAGCTTTTGGTTGGTGCTCCGCACGACTTCGATCAGGTTGTAGTTGGCGACCACCGCCCGGGCCGCCGAGTCCACCCGCTCGTCCAACCGTTGCTGACCGTTGTTCTCCGTGCCGACCGCGGTAAAGAACTTCCTGGGATCGACGATCCGCCAGCGGGCCCATACGTCGATCCCAATGCGGCGTTTGTCCTTGGTCGGCATGTCCTGCGGATCGCCGTCCCACGGCAGCAACCGCTTCTCCAGCATGTGGACGTCCTGGGCGAGCGGAATCTTGAAATAGAGACCCGCCTTGGTCCGATCCTTCACCAGCTTGCCGAACTGCGTGACGATCGCCTGCTGGCCCTCGGGCACGATATAAACAGCGCCGCTCGCCACGATCAAGAGAATCAAGGTGAACATCAGAATCAATATGGTGGACCCTTTCATCGGGCACCTCCCGTCGTGCCGCCGAGGTTCAGCAGCGGCAGCACGCCTTCGATGGTTTCGTCAATGATGATCTTCTCATCAACTTGTTGGAGGACCACTTCCATGGCCTCGATGTACAGACGCGTCTTGGTGATAGCCGGCGCCTTTTCGTATTCCAACAATTGGGAAAGGAATGCGTTCGCACGGCCATTCGCCTCTTTGACTTTTCTCAGGGCGTATCCCTCGGCCTCCAGAATGAGCTGATCACGCTTGCCGCGGGCCTCGGGGATGACGTCGTTCCGCTCTCCCTTGGCGTCGTTGACCACCCGTTCCTTGTTCTGCTTGGCACGATTCACCGCGTCGAAGGCGTCCTTGACCTTTTCGGGCGGCGTGGCCGACTGCAGCTTGACGGTCACAATGTGAATGCCGGATTCGTAGGAATCGAGCATTCGCTGCATTTCGACCTCCGCCAGGTCGGCAATCTCCTCGCGCCCCGTCGTAATGACCGAATCCACGCTGACATCACCGATGATCCGCCGCATGACCGACTCGGAGACATCCTGAATCAGATCGGCCGCGTTGATTGCGTGGCCCGCGCCGCCTCCGATGCGGAACAGGTATAGATTGGCATCCTTGATGCGGTACTGCACCACCCACTCGACGTGGGCCAGGTTCAGATCGGCCGTCAGCATGCGGGCCAACGTCTTCTGATCGTCGGTCTGCCGGCCGTATCGGCTCCGCCGCCCGGCCTCCTCGGTGCGATACCCGAACTCGAGCGACTGCACCTTCCTGACCGGCACGATGAAATATGTGTCGATCGGCCACGGGAGCTTGAAATGCAGGCCGGGTTGTGCGGTCTTGGAATACTCTCCCAGACGAAGCACGACTCCCTCGCTGTCGGGGCCGACCTTGTAGTACATCGTCATGCCCAGCCACAGCAGGGCGAGAACAGCCAACACTGCGTATACTCGACGCCGGTACAGTAGCCAGACTCGGTTTATGTGTGCCTGAACTTCCGCGAACTCTGGATCCATGGGTGCTACCTCCGTGTACAACGCTTTCGCGCGATTCTCGTCAGCAGATCATAACGTGAGAATCGAACTGCGGGTGACGGACCGCCAGACTTCCCGTATTTCATACTCCGGGGGTCTCCCGGCGGCCGTCAAGGTGTGTTCTGGAGGCCTTCCGGCAACAGCAGCACGCCCACGGAAGAGCATGGGCGACGCGCCGTTTGACGCTGGCCGAGCCCGTCAATCGCGAGTAGCATCGCGATTCCGTTCTTGTGAATTGTTTCACCTGGGAAGATAGAGGGATACGCCATGCACATGATACGACGATTCGCGGCCCTGACGGTGGGTATCGGCCTGGTCGGCTGCCAGGCCCCACAGGTGGATTTTTCGAAGATCAAGCAACCTCCACGGGCGACGGAGCTCGACGCCTACGAAGTATTCGTCGGGAAGTGGACGTGGGAGGCCGAAGCCCTAAACGCCGACGAGAAGAACAAGTCCTGGACCGGCACGGCAGAATGGATGTGGATACTCGACAAGCGCTGCCTGCAAGGGAAGATCTCCGCCCGGAGCGCCGACCTGTCGTACGACGCCTCGGGTAACTGGAGCCGGGATCCGCGATCGGGCAAATATATCTGGTCGATGGACAACAACTGGGGCTACCCGCAGAAAGGCACGGCCTCCTACGACTCGGAATCGAAGACCTGGACCATGCCGTTCAACAGCGTCGGGCTCGACGGAACGACCAGCCACGGCAAATACGTGATGAAGGTGACGGACAAAGACACGCTGGATTGGCACCTGACCGAGTCGGTCGACATGTTGGGCATGTTCAAGAAGCTTGAAATGAAGGGCACGTACAAGCGCGCCAAGTAGCGGGTGCCAACGGCGCGAGGGATGTCGCTCACCCCGCCGGCATCAAGGTGCCGGCCGCAATCGAGTCAACCAGCCAAATGACTATCGGCGGCAAAAAGATCGCCGGCAGCATGTTCGCCACCGGTATCTTTCGAATATCTAGAAGCGTCAATGCGGTCGCAAGCAGCACCACACCCCCGACCACGATCATCATGTCGCGAGAAAGATTCGGAATCGAACCGGCGACCGCGCCGGCCGCCAGAGTCAGGCCACCCTGGAACACTAGGATCGTCAGCACGCTGAAGACCACACCGAGACCCAGCGTCGACGCCAGCGCGGCGGAGCAGAACAAATCGAGGCACGACTTGATATACAAGAGACTCGGATCGTGCGGCGGCGTCCCGTTGCTCAGACAACCCAATAGCGTAAGCGGGCCAACGCAGAAAATGACGCTGGCCGTGAGAAACCCCTCGGCAAATCGTCCACCGTCCATCTGGGCGCCGGGCGCGATCGCACTCGAACGCCCCTGCCGGGCTTTACCCAACTTCCGGTGGATCGCCTCACCCAAGCCCTCGAGCCGTTCGTGCAGACGAAGGGCCGTTCCCGCAATCGCCCCGATGACCAGTGATCCGACCATGACCATGGCCAGTCGGGCGGCGAAGGTTTGGCCCGCGGGGCCATCCGGCTGAAATTCCGATACCGTCTCGCTGAACTTGATGACCGCCGCGTCGATGCCCAAAGTGATC
>JAPULF010000036.1 GCA_027295245.1 Planctomycetota bacterium | reverse complement strand
GCTTTCTCCCGGTTTCCTCCGCTGGCCGTCAGGGCATGTTGAATCGCCAACTTCTCCAGCTCCGCCAGCGTCATGTCCAGCGTTCGCGGCGACGCCGGCACGAGGTCGGTCGTCGTGCGGATCGGCGGATCCGGCGGAAAGTCGTCCACGTCCAGCGTGGGACCCTCCGAAAAGACCACCATCTGATTGATCACGTTCTCCAATTCGCGAACGTTGCCCGGCCAGCGGTAGTTCAACAAGTAACGCAGGGCCTCCGGCGTGATCGACTGAACCGCCTTGTCGTGATGCTCATTGGCGCGTCCGATGAAGTGTTGGATGAGCGGCGCAATATCCTCGCGACGGTCACGAAGCGGCAGCAAATGAATGTCCGCCTGCTTGATTCGATAGAACAGGTCCTCGCGAAACGTCTTCTCGGCAACCGCCTCCTTTAGATCGCGATTGGTGGCCGCAACCACCCGGACGTCCACGTTGATCGGCTTGTTCGAACCGACCCGTACGACCTCGCCATTTTCCAACACCCTCAGCAGCTTGGCCTGCATCGGCATCGGCATGTCGGAGATCTCGTCCAGGAAAATCGTGCCGGAATCGGCCTCTTCGAAAAGCCCCCGCCGGTCCGAATGGGCATTCGTGAATGCCCCCCGGACGTGCCCAAACAACTCGGACTCCAGAATGCCCTCCGAAATGCCCGCGCAGTTAACGGGTATCCATGCCTTCGAACGCCGATCCGAATTGTTGTGAATCGCCCGGGCGACGAGTTCCTTGCCGGTCCCCGACTCGCCATAGATCACCACCGTCAGCTTGGTCCGCGCCAGTCGGCGCGTACGGTCCAGCACGGATCGCATCGCCCCGCTCGCCGAGATGATCCCCTCGAAGGAGTACGCCGTGTCCAACTGCCGGCGCATCGAGTCGTTTTCCCGGGCGGTCATTGCGTGCCGGGCCGCCCGGTTCACCGTCATGCGCAGATCTTCCAGGTCGAGGGGCTTTTTGATGTAGTCGTATGCCTCTGCCTCGCGGAACGCATCCCGGGCCACCCGCTCGTCGCCGTGGGCGGTCACCAGGATCCCCTGTGTCCAGGGGCACAACCGCTTGGACTGCTGAAGCACGGCGAGACCGTCCATCGACCCGCCCAAACGATAATCGCTGACCACGACGTGCGGCGGGCGTTCCTTGATTGACTTCATGGCCTCGTCGCCGGATTCGACGAGATGACAAGCGTGCCCCTCGCGACGCAACCCCTCCAGGATCGCCTCACCCAGGGCAACCTCGTCCTCGACAATCAGAATAAAGGCCTTGTCGGACATCCGCTTTCGCAACGCATCCACAGTGTTTTCCATGCGCACCGTCATGTTCGGCATCACCGCCGGCCGAGAAAAAACGCCCGGTGAAAACACCCCTAGCTTGGACCAAAAGTCCCGATCACACAAATGATAGCGCATCGCGCCGAACGTCCGAAAAACGGCGCGTCCACACGGTTTGCGACCCTCGCGTGCAACCCCCCGCACCCTATGTGGCGTTCGCCACGGACGATCCCGCTCCAAACGGCGGCAAGTCCTTGATCTTCTTTGCCGGCATGCCGCCCCACAACTCGTTTTCTCCGATGACCGTGCCCGGCGTAACGACCGCGCCCGCGAGCACCACCGCCCCCCGTTTGATCGTGCAACCGCCGTAAACCTTGCAATCGCCGCCCAGCAACACATCGTCTTCGATCACGGTTTTTCGGTAGATGATCGCGTCGCGTTCCTGGGAATGTGCCGCCAAGATCGCACGGTAACCGATCGTTACATTCCGACCGATCTCGACCATGTGGGGATCCAGCACGTTCGGGTCGACCACATAGCACGACCGACTTCGCGGACCGAAGATCGGTCCCATCAACCAGACCAGCGGCGGGAGATTCGCCAGGTTGAACACGAGAAACCCGGGGAATGGGGCGTCGTATCGGGCCTTGGTAAGGATCGCGAGAAAGCAACTCGAGATTACGCTGAGGGGCAGCGGCTGACCCGGCGCGAGTGTGTAACGCCCTTCCTTGGGCATCGGTATCGGGAGGCGGGCGACCAGCAGCACCAGCACGTAGCCGACGTTGAACAAGAGGATCCACACCGTGCCGGCCGACACCGCGCCCAGGAGCCAACCGATCGACATCGAGCCTTCGAGAGACTCGGGCCAGATATGAAATCGAACCACGAGCCAGGTCGTCAGGGCCGCCGCCGCCGACCAGATCGCCGACCGTATCAACGCATCGAGCACCAAGAAACATCGTAGCCCGTTCCTGGGATCCGGTTGTGTACTCGTCATAGTCTCCCTCTTCACGAAAGCCGGAATATCGGCGACCGGCGGGCCGCGAGCCGACCGAAGCGGTCCGCGGCGGCTGTTCTTCAAGACCCGCGTTCGATGCTAAGTCGCACGGCCCGAACGTGTCCAATCCCCGGAACACAAGGGACAGCCCATGCCTGTCTTCCGCACCGTGAGAGTTGACGATCGCGCAACATCGCGGGACGATGCCGAAACCAGAGCCCGGAAACGATACAAGCAATCGACCCAAGGACTTCGCACCCGTATGACCCTGAGTGTTCTAATCGCCGACGGCTTCGAGGACTGGGGAGTCGAGCAAATCGGCGACCTCGGCGCCGAAGTCACCCACGACCCCGGGCTGAGGGGCGACGCCCTGCGTGACGCCGTCACTCGAACCGAGTGTACCGTGCTCGTCGTTCGCAGCACCCAGGTGACCGCCGACATCTTCGCGGCCGCCCCGAAACTCGGCCTCGTCGTGCGGGCCGGCGCCGGCTACAACACCATCGACGTGGATGCCGCGTCGAAACGCGGCGTGCTCGTCGCCAACTGTCCCGGCAAGAACGCCGTCGCCGTCGCCGAATTGACCTTCGCCCTGATCCTGGCTCTCGATCGCAGAATCGTCGAAAACGTGAATGACTTGCGAACCGGCAAATGGAATAAGAAAGAGTATGCCACCGCCCCGGGTCTCAAGGACCGCACGATCGGACTCGTCGGCTTCGGTCGGATCGGTCAGGAGGTCGCGCGGCGGGCCCGGGCCTTTGACATGAACGTCGTGGCCTGGAGCCGATCGCTCACGCCGTCGAAGGCCGAAGCGCTCCAAGTCGAGCCGTGCGACGGTCCGGCGGACGTGGCCGCGCGATGCGACATCCTGTCCGTCCACCTCGCGGCGGCCCCCGAGACAAACAGGATCATCAATGCCGACGTGCTCGGCCGCCTGCCGAAAGGCGCCTACGTGATCAACACCGCGCGACAGGACGTGATGGACTACGACGCCCTGGCCGCCGCCGTCAACGAGCGCGGCCTGCGGGTCGGGCTCGACGTCTTTCCGGGAGAGCCGTCCACGGGACGCGCAGAATTCGATTGCGCAATCGCCCGGGCCAACGGCATCGTCTACGGCACCCATCACATCGGGGCGTCCACCAAGCAGGCCCAGACCGCCATCGCGAACGAGACGATTCGAATCATCCAGTCGTTCGCCGAAACCGGAAAGACCCCGAACGTCGTCAACCTCGAGTCGCAATGCCCCGCCAAGTGCCAGTTGGTCGTTCGTCACTTCGACAAGGTCGGTGTGCTGGCGGGCATTCTCGACAAGCTCCGCCGGGCGAAGATCAACGTCGAGGAGATGGACAACACCATCTTCAAGGGACGCACGACCGCCGTGGCCACGATTCGCCTGAGCGCTGTTCCCGACGATGCGCTGGTCCGAGAAATCGCCGACATGGAGGACCTGGTCATTCGGGTCGATGTAAAACCAACCTAGATGCCGTCTAGTTGAATCTGTAGCACCGAACTTGACTGTGGCACCGATTTCCAACGGTCGGAAAACCGCCTTTGAGAATTCCTCTTAATCGAACGACACCATGAAGATACTCGTCGCAGACCGAATCGCAGAGGAGGGCCTCGCCAAGCTCCAGGCCGCGGAAGGCGCGACCGTCGACGTTCGCATCGGCCTCGGTGTCGACGAACTTGCCGCCGCCGTCGCGGAGTACGACGGAATGATCATCCGTTCCGGCGTCACGCTGACCCAGGAAATCCTCGCCGATCCCGGCAATCTCCGCGTCATCGCCCGTGCCGGTGTCGGGGTCGACAATGTAGACCTGCCCGCTGCAACGGCTGCCGGCATCCTGGTACTGAACACGCCCGACGCCAACACCCTCTCCACGGCGGAGCATGCCGTCGCCTTGATGCTCGCCCTGTTCCGCCGCATACCCCAGGCCCACGCACACGTGGTCGGCGGAGCGTGGGACCGCAAGGCCTACGTCGGCCGTCAACTCGCCGGCAAGACCCTCGGCATCGCCGGCTTCGGTCGGATCGGTCGGGCGGTCGCCGAACGGGCACTCGCGTTTCAAATGAAGGTCATCGCCTTCGATCCGTTTCTCGGCGGTGAAAGCGCGATGGACGGCCGCGTGACCGTCGCTCGCAAGCTCGACGATTTGCTGTCCCAGGTAGACTGCCTGACGCTCCACGCCGCGCTGACCGACGATACGAAGAACATGATCGGCGCCGCCGAACTCGGCCGAATGAAGAACTCGGCCGTCCTCGTGAATTGCGCCCGCGGCGGCCTGGTGGACGATGTAGCCCTTGCCGTGGCGCTGACGAGCGGCACGATAGCCGGCGCTGCCATCGACGTGTTTGCCACCGAACCCCCGGCGAACAGCCCGCTCTTGAAGTGCGACAACGTCGTCCTCACTCCGCACCTCGGGGCATCCACCACCGAGGCTCAGACCGCCGTCTCAACCGACGCCGTGGACGCCCTGCTCGACTACCTGCAACACGGCACGATTCGCAACGCCGTCAACGTCGCCGGCCTGCCGACAAACCTGACCCCCCACGACCGGGCATACCTCGACCTCGGGGCCCGGATGGCGACGATCCTCTCGCCCTTGTGCAGTGAAGGCATCGACCGCGTCGGCGTCACGACGTATGGCGGCGACGCCCTCTCCGCCATCAGTCGAACGCTGGCCTTGCAGGTCCTGGTCGACGCCATGAATCCGCACATAGACACCCGCCTGAACCTGGTCAACGCCGAGTCCTTCGCCGGGCAGCGAGGCATCGACCTGGAACACGCCAACCGCTCGGTCCGCCGGGACTTCCACGAAAGCGTCACGGTCCGCGTAGAGCGCGGCAACGAATTCCACGAGGTCGAGGGCGCGGTCTTCGCCGACAACAGGCCGCGCATCCTGTCCATCGACGGCTACCGCATGGAGATCGTCCCGGAGGGCCGCCTCGTGCTGATCTTCAACGACGACCGCCCCGGCGTCATCGGTCTGGTCGGCACCGTCTTCGGCGACCACCGCGTCAACATCGCCGACATGGCCCTCTCCCGCCGCGGCAACACCGCCCTGATGCTGCTAAAAATAGACGGGGATCTACCCGACCCGGTCCTCGACCAGCTTCGCAAGAGCGAGCCGATCCTCTCGGTCCGCACCGTCCAGCTAACCCCGATTCCGGAGCGCTCAATTCCGTAAACCGCTGGACCGTGATTCCCATCCAGCCCTGTCCGGATGCCTGTCCCGGCCTTGCGTCGGGGGACATCGGGGTCGCGTCGTGGCTCGTATTGAGTCTATAGCGTACTTGATGGATTGCTTCAGGCGATGGGAGCGTCGTCGTCCGTGACGTTGACTTCGTCGGCGATGACCTTGAGGCGCTGGTAGTGGTCGACACCCTCTTCGGCCAATTCGTGGAAGAGGTCCCTGAATTGAGACTGGGGGACGAGTTTGCTCAGTCGGGCGTAAAACGCGGCGGTCTTTCGCTCGGAGGCGAGGATCATCTTCATGGCCCGAGCGAAGGTTTCGGTGTCACGGACCTCCAGCAGGCGGGGACCATCGACGACCATGTCCTTGTCCTCGGGCGTGAGGACGAAGTCGGCGCCGGGATAGTGGTCGGCGAGGAGTTTCTGGAGGCGCTGCTTGTGGTCCTGCTCTTCGTCCGCCATGGCGGCGAACTCGGTCCGTTCGGCCTCGGTGTGGGCCTTTTCGGCGAGGACCAGGTAACGATAGGCTGCCACGGTCTCGCCGTAGGACCCGATGGTGAGGACCTTGTCGGGCGAGAGGTTGGCGGCGGGATCTTCTGCCGGCTGCGTGGACATGAGGATCGATTATAAGGCAACGGAGACTTTGAAGCGAGCCCCTTTACCGGGTCCGACCCGTACTCTGATCGTTCTCGATGGCCGAAGCGACATTTGCGTTGTCGAGGGCATCCAAATCGGGTCGGCTAGGGCC
>JAPULF010000359.1 GCA_027295245.1 Planctomycetota bacterium | reverse complement strand
TTCGAATGGATCAGTAGCCGTAAACGCGAATCGGTCGCTACGGCGCCAGCAACGCCCCGACCAGACCGGAAACGTCGCCCTCGTCCAGGCCGTTCATTCCGTTGAAGTCGCCTGCACAAATCTCGGCCGGCGTCGGGCTTCCACCGATCAGCGCGGCCGTAAAACTCGCAACGTCGAGGCCGTTCACGAACGAGTCGCCGTTCAGGTCGCCGTCTGCCGCCCCGCACGGGCCGCAGCCGTCGGGAATTCCGTCGTAATTCGCGTCCACCTGCGTCCCGGCCTCGAGTTCGCACGCGTCGGCGATCATGTCGCCGTCGCAATCCGCCGTGATCGCCTGGCAACTGTCGGGCACCAGGTCCGGCCGCCCTCGACTGCCGCCGTCCGCCAGAAACGCCTCCAGGTCCGCGAAATCCTGCTGCGAAAATCCCGGGAAGATCCCGCCCGGATGGTTGGTCGGCGGCAACAGCTTGTCCCACAATTCGACGCGCGACTTATTCCGAATATTCGGCCCCGGAAACCCCGCCCCGCCGGATCCGTCGGTGTTGTGACAACCGAAACAGAACGTGTTCAAGAGCAGGTTGCCGTCCACGATGATCCCGACCGGCCCGCCGTCGCAATCGGTTTCCAGCATCGCCGCGATGTCGCACTCGTCCGGGTCCTGATTGGAATTGCAATCCTGGCTGGTACCGCTCGACAGATCGATTGCGTCGTTGATGCCGTTTTCATTGCAGTCGCACGGCGGCACGCCGCCCTCGCAATCGTCGGGAATCCCGTTGTCGTTGCAATCGAAGCTCGTGAATTGGGCAATGTCGTCCGCGTCATTCACGCAATTGAGATCGCAATCCACGTATCCCTCGCCCTCACAGACGCGAAACGCATCCAGACCGGCCTCCACAATGCTTTGCGTGTCGGCGTCATTGGCCGTGAACCGAACCTTCATGTTCGCGGTCAGCGAAACGCCGAGGCCGTCCAGCTCGGATCCCAGGACTTCATGGTACCGCCAACTGAGACCGCCATCGGTGTCGTGACGCGCCATCTCGATCCAGGGGCCGGCGTCGCCGTTGCTGCTGATTTCCACCAGCAGCCGATCGTCTCCATCCTGATTCGTCAGCCGCAGGAAGTATTCGTAGCGAATCGAGACATCGCCGCTCGACATGTCGAGGGTCGGCGAAGTCAAGCGAACCGACCCGCCGTCGACATCCGTATTCCCGTTTTCATTCTGCGTGAGATAGCACTGGCCGCTCCCGTCCGAGTCCGACGTCGGATCATAATCCCAGCCGGCGTCGTTGACCGGCACGCCCCGCTGCCAGAATCCCGAGCTGGCCCCGAGATTGGTGGCCACCCAGCCCATGTCCGCCTCGAAATCGTCTTCGAACGCCAACAGGTCGCAGCCGACCGTCTGGCACGCGCAGTCGCACGAGATACCGTTCGGCGGGTCGCAGTCCTCGCCGGGTTCGATCAGGCTGTTGCCGCAATCGCCCGATGCCGGATTATCGCAGATGATCTTGTAGATCGAGCCCGCGCTCGAAACGATGTACAACTCGCCCGCCGCGTCCTCGCCGAACGAGACAATCGACGAAATCGTGCCCCCGCCCTGCGGCTGCAACTCCGCGGTTCGATCCTGCCAGGCCGGCGGAACCGGATCGCCGTCACGATAGACAAACGACCGAATCCAGCCGCCGCAATAGTCCGAATAGAAATACGTGCCCGAAAGGTGCGGAATGTCGCAGCCGCGATAGACGTAGCCGCCCGTGATCGAGCAAGTACCCGCCGCGCCGTGGGCAACGTCCAGAATCGGGTCGTCGAATGAAGACGCGCACGAACAGCCCACGTCCCCGGGATTCCCGCCCGCGCAGCTGAACCCTTCCCGACAATCCCAACCGTAATTCTCGCCCCCGGCGCTGCTCGCCGGCTGAAAGTCGATCTCCTCCCGGCTGTCCTGTCCGACATCCGCAATGTACAGGTCGCCCGTCAGACGATCGAAACTGAATCGCCATGGATTGCGCAGACCCTTGGCCCACACCTCCGGAAGCGGCATCGACGCCGGATTGTCGGGCGGGATATATGTCGGCGGGTTGTCTACATCCAATCGCAGCATCTTGCCGAGCAACGAGCCGTCGTCCTGGGCCCGCTCGAACGGATCGTCGCCGCTCCCGCCGTCCCCCATCCCGATATACAACATGCCGTCCGGTCCGAATTGAAGCTGGCCGCCGTTGTGATTCGCGAAGTCCTGCGAGATGGTTCGCAGGATCACGGCGCTGCCGCCGTCCGCCAAGTCGGGATCGCCCGAAACCGAATACTGCGCAATCACCGTGTTGCCCGCGAGATTGGTGTAGTTGATGTAGAAAAACCCGTTCAGCGCGTAGTTGGGATGAAACGCGAGACTGAACAAACCACGCTCGCCGGCGAAATTGACCAACCCGGAAATGTCCAGGAAATCGGCCCCGAGTACGGTGCTGCTGTTCAGATCCAGAATCCTGACCTGCCCGTTCTGCTGAACGATGAACAACCGGTCGAAATCATCCGCCGGGGCAACCACGAAGACCGGCGAACCGCCCAGCCCGACGGCGACCGGTACCGAGGTGAGATTGCACGGCGCTTCGCACTCGTCCGGAATCCGGTTTCCATTGCAGTCGGCGCTGGTGTTGTTCGCGATATCGTCTTCATCAACCACGCCGTTGTTGTTGCAATCCAGCGGACCGTCCGCCGGCCCTACAATACCGGCGTCCACCGACGTGGGAGATCCCGGCTTGAACAGGCCGATCGTAACAGTCGTCGTAATGGGCGGAACGTCGGCGTCGAAGCGGAAGTTGAAAAGCGTGGACCACCGAAGGGCGTTGGCGTCCGGATCGGTTCCGAAGTCGTCCGTCGACCACGTCACCGCGCTGCCCGCGAACACGCCCGTCCAGTCAGTCAATGCATACGGCTCGCCGCTGTGATAGTCCACGTCGTGAAAGCCGATGTTGCTCACGCTCGCCGTCGGGTCGATCGGCACCGAAAAGGAACCGGCCGACCGGTCCGAATTCATGTTCTGAACGGCGTACTCGTAGTGCCACTGACCGCCGCCGATGTCGGTGGCCTGCGCCGAGACGATGAACAACCCCTCCCCCGAAACCTGAACATCGACTTCCTCCACCGTGGGATCATTGTCCTGCCACGCCCGAATGCCCGCCTGGCACCGCTCGGTAACATCGGTCACCTGCAGCGTATACTCGCCCGAACCGCTCACCGTGGCCCGACGATAGGAGGCATTGTTGTTGCCGTTCCCCGCCGCCGCGTCGTCCGGCGTTATGTAATGCCCCTCGACAAAATACAACGCGCCGGCGTTGAGCGCCGGGTCCAGATCCGCGTGGTGGACCTGCAATCGCTTGAAGATGGTATTGCCCGTGACACCCTGAAAACTGTACGGAAACGGGTACGCCCCGGTGTGGGGATTCACGTCAAAATGCGGCCCCAGCCCGCCGGTCGCGCCGCCGTTGCCGTCCTGATCCCCGTTCCGCGAAGCCGAATAGGGATCCGAACAGCCGACCCCCAAGACCGACCCGGTGTTGGTACACGCGGGAAGACTCGGATGCGTACAAGTGTTATCGTTGACCGCCACGAATCCGTGTTTCAGCCAGCTCATACCGACCTGTTCGAACCGGCCGTCCTTCAGCCGATAGAGGTTTTGACCGATCACCGGGTGCAGGTTCGTGGACCCCTGCCACAGAAGATCCACTGTCCCGATGTTGCAAGATGTCGTCGCCACTGAAAACGCGTCGATCGTTCCCACGCTGGGGTAATTGGCCATGCTCGGAAGGCCCCCCACGATCACGTCCGGACCGGTCGATCCCGGCGGAGGCCAGTCCGCATGCGCCGACGTTCCGATGAACGCAATGACCAGCCCGACAACCAGACCGAAACGCTTCAACGCACCACCGTTCATTCGCATCACAGATTTAGACTCCTGGCCCCTCGTCTCGCGAAAGGAGGTCTCTCGCGACGACCGGGTGCGACTGGCAACGCGGATCACCCGCCCGGCGCAGTCGCGCAGCCAAACCACACAAGCGGCGCTTGTACGTGGTTCGAACGATTCCTCGCGATTGGACGGAAATTACTCCCAACTCCATCCGCACGCAGCGGCCCCCTCCACCTTCGAATTCGCCTCTTTCTCGAAGGTCCGACTCCTCTATCCTATCAATTTCACGGCGACCAAGTCAACGTGGCGAAACGCCCGATAGCCGCCGTCCCGACCGGATAGGCCCCAGACGGGAGAACGGCCCGGACCTGCCCTAAACCGTGGCCCCGCCCGGAACCGTTGCCCGCCATCTAGAGTCTTAATATAAGTTGGAGACACTCGGTCCCGATCGGCCATAGGTATTCTGATGAGCCAAGACGCAAGCGACCTCGCAGCCGCCAGGGCAGGCAGCCCGGAGGCATTCGCGCGGCTGTATGACCGCCACGCGAGCGTCGTGTTGT
>JAPULF010000358.1 GCA_027295245.1 Planctomycetota bacterium | reverse complement strand
CAGGTGCTCCCGAACTTCTTGCGCCGAAATTCTCACCCGGCCGCGGAAGTGTCCGTTCGGCCGCGATGTTCCGAGGTCATGAACCTGTTCGCCGATCCGTATTCGTATGTCTTCACCGCGTTCGTTGTCGACCAACAACGGCCCCGCGCGACTGCGGAAGAGGGCCTGGTCTTCGGCCGTCAATCCTTGCAGCCCGATGCGAGCCGCAAGATCCGTCAGTGCCGCCCGCTCCCATTCCCGCTCGAAGATCCACCCGTGGATCTCCAACTCCCACGCCTTGCCGTCATCGACCTGATATCCGACAGTCGGAAAAAAGACCACGGTCTCATCGTCATCGATGTCCGATCTCGAGCCCGCCCCCGCACTCTCCCCGCTGCACCCGAGAGCGGGAACGAATACTCCGCAGAAAATGATTCGAGCAAAAGCGTCACCCATGTCGAACATCCTCTTCCGCAAACGTGCCGGAATCCGCGCGTTCACCCGCTGAAAACGCTCGTTTCCCAGGATGACTCCGCAACCATGCCCGCAGCCTCGCAAGCCCCTCGTCAAGGGTCACGCCGGGCTCATACCCCAGTTCTCGCCGCGCCGCCGAAATGTCGAACCAGTGCGTCGTAGACAGCTCCGCCGCCAAAAACCGAGTCATCCGCGGCTCCCCCGACAGCCGCAGCACGGAATACGTTGTTTCCAAGACGGCCCCGACGGCCTTCGCAACCCAGATCGGCACCGACCGCGTCACTGCGGGCAAATCCGCCGCCGCCAGAATCCCGTTGACCATGTCCCACAAGGGCCGCGGCTCCCCGTTGCTGATGAAGTAGGCCTTGCCCGACGCCGGCGAGCCTTGCGATAGCCGGTCGGCCGCCAGGATGTGCGCATCGGCCGCGTTATCGATGTACGTCGTGTCCACGAGCGGATTCGCGCCCCCGATCCGCCGCAACGACTTTGCCCGGTTTATGATCCGCGGAACCAGTTGATTGTCGCGAGGCCCCCAGATCAAATGCGGCCGCAACGCGCACGTCGACAGGTCCGGTCCGTCGGCCGCCAATACCGCCTGCTCGGCAATCGACTTCGTCTTCGAGTAGTGACCGTGATGCCGCGATGCATACGGCACGGATTCGTCGACGCCGGCCATGTCCGACCCGTCAAAGACCACGGCCGGCGAACTCGTATGGACCAACCGCGACACCCCGCCCGCCCGGCACCCCGCAAATACGTTTTGCGGTCCAATGACATTCGGCTTGTGGTAGTCGTCATACCGCCCGCCGATGCCCGCACGGGCCGCAACATGAAACACGAGATCACAACCGCGGCAGGCCGAAGCAACGACATCTGCATCGGCGATGTCGCCGCGGACGACCTCGACACCCATCGATCGGAGTCCTGGATAATCGCCCCGTGCAAGACACCGAACGGAATCCCCCCGCGCGATCAGCCGCTCGACAATCGCGCCGCCGAGGAACCCGCCTCCACCGGTCACCAGTGTCTTGACTCCGCCGGCGCTCACCGGATTTGCTCCGTCGCCCAAACCGCCAACTTCTCGCGGAAGATCTTGGCGTTGTGCCGAATATCCACCGGAAAGCTCGGATGAATCAGAATCGTCTTGATGTGCTGCGTCAATGGATTGGAGCGAGCCCGCTCCGACAATTCCTCGCACAGGGTGTTTTGGTCCGGATGTTCCTCGCCGGATTCCAGCTCGATGCACATCACCGGACGTTGCCGCGGCCGTTTCCCGACGCCCACCAGGGCCGACCGAAATACGCGAGGATGTTGATTGAAGATCGCCTCACACGGAACCGAGAAAGAGGTCCCGAATTCCGTTTCCACGCGATGCGCCTTTCGCCCGCAAAACCAGAGCCGCCCCTGCCCGTCGAACCGCCCGACGTCCCCCATGCGGTGCCAGACAGAATCGCCATCCCGAATCTTCGCCAGCTCGGTCGCCCGCGGCGCGGCGTAATACTCCCGCGTCACGACCGGCCCCTTCACGACGATCTCTCCGATCTCCCCGGCCGGCATTTCGAGATCATTGAACCATTCCACAATCGGATCGTCGGAAATGCGAATAATACGCACGTCCATTTCCAACACCGGCCGCCCCACGCACGTCCCGGCCCCGCGGGCGCTTTGGGCCGCCGTCTCACCGAGTATCTCGCGATGATCGATCGACGCGACCGGCAACGCCTCCGTCGCCCCATACGGCGTGTAGATCCGGGCGTCACCGTCCAACGCCTTCGCGAATCGCTCCAGGACAATCGGCGGCACCGGGGCCCCGGCCGAAATCACCCGCCGCAACGTCGGCAACTTCACGCCGTTGTCGGCCACATATCTGCCGACACGATTCAGCAGTGCCGGCGACCCGAACGTGTGCGTCACGCCCTGATCGCGAATCGCCGCCACGATCTTCTCGGGATCGACCGAGGCCGGCCGCGTCGGGTCCATCTCCGGCAACACCGCCGTCATCCCCAAGGCCGGGTCGAACAACGCAAACAGTGGAAACGTCGGCAGATCGACCTCTCCCGGCTGCACGCCGAAATGCTCCCGCAGGATTCGCACCTGGGCCGCGAACATTCCGTGGCGATACAACACCCCCTTCGCCGGCCCCGTGCTCCCGGACGTGAACAAGATCGCCGCCGGATCGTCCGCCTGCGACCGGACCGCCTCGAACGGCTCGGCGGACGCGGACCGCACATCCTCCATCCGCAGTCCGCCCCAACACCACCTCCGCCCAACCGTCACCACCGTCCGCACGGAGCGAAACGCCCGACGGTTCAATACCCGCAAGACCTGGGCCAATGGTATCCCGATGAACGCCTCGGCCTGAATAGCACTGAGACACGCGACGACATTCCGCCGGCCCATCCCGGGATCGATCAAAGCCGGCACCGCGCCGATCTTGAGCAAGGCAAAAGTCAGCACGAAAAACTCGTACTTCGGTCGCACCATCACGATCGTGCGAGTTCCCCTTACGACCCCCGCCGCCGACAAACCGTGCGCGTACCGGTCGACCTCGGCATTGAGTTCCACAAATGTAACGCGCGTGTACGTTCCGGCCCGGCTGCGCCAAACAATGGCCGGCACATCGGGATTCTCGCGTGCCATACGTGTCAGTTGCCCGGCAACGTTGATAAAGTCGCTCGACTCAACCGCGGTTTTATCAGAAGCTGAACACATGGTCAGTCGGATCCGCTATGCCCGGATGAACGCGCGCACGAGCGGGACGATTCGTTCAGCCGCATCTTCCAGAACGTAGTGCCCCGCGTCGTCGAACGTATGTACCACTGCCTTTGGAAACCGCCGCCGCCATTCATCGAGAA
>JAPULF010000357.1 GCA_027295245.1 Planctomycetota bacterium | reverse complement strand
GATTCCGTCAAACCGAAGTCGACCGGGCACTCCCAACTTCGATTCGCGTTGGCGGCGCAGCTCGGACTACAGTCGGGCCGATACATCGACGTTGCCGTTTCCTGAGAGGGTGTTTGAGAAGCGCGGTCAAGTCCGAGCCGTTCGGCCGTTCTCGAGACTGCATCCGCGGCACCTCAATCTGAATTGAGACGACCTTCTTTTTCTAGGATATCCATCACGGCCCCGGCGATCACCTTGTGTCCGGCGGCGGTCCAATGGGGATCGTCGCGGAAGAAGAGGGGGAATTCGGCGGCGTTTTCGAGGGCCTCCAGCAGGGAATAACAAGGGAAATCGACTCGTGCCTTAAAGTGATCGAACCAGACGAACGGTTGTCGCACGAAAGGGCCGAGGACCGAGTAGCTGTGGCGTTCCCAGTTATCCGGGCATTCGACGGCACTATATTGGAAGCTCCGCGGGGGGAAGACCACGATGAACTCGGCGTTGAGGGTGCTCTTGCAGTAATCGGCGATTTTGCGGAGCTGTATTTCCGTCTCGAGCATGTAGGGCTGCGAGAGCGAGAGGGGCTGATTGACCGCGAAGAACCGATCGTCGGGTATGAAAAGCGATTCGCCGTGCAGGCCGGACCAGAGGCGACCAAGTCGCCAGCGCTGCCGTAGTTGCAGGTAGAAGTTGTAGAGCCCGGCCTTGTGGAGCATGAACGCGGACGCGGACCGCTCCATCGGGTCATCGTGGTGGCGGTACAAGAGGTCGTCGTGGAAATCGGTCAGGTCGAGCGCAAAGACTACGATGTCGGGCTTGTACTTGGATCCGATTTCGGTCAGAAGGCGGTACGACAGGAGCGGCGAGGACGATGTCCAGCCGAAGTTGATGCAGTTTGCGCGAAGGTCCGGGCGGCGTGCCCGAATCATGCGTTCGACCTGGAACGGAAACGCATCGTTGGAGTCTTCGAGAAGCAAACCGAACGTGAAGGAGTCGCCCAGGAAGATGATGTTGAATGCGTCGTCGGCGAATGCGTCGGCTTCGGTGTCGCAGAGGATGCCGTCGCTGTTGATTCCCTTGTCGGGGTTGGGTTTCATGCGGTGGTCGCGGCCCGGCAGGTAGTCGCGGGCGATGGCGCGGCGGATCACGATGGAGCCGATGGTCTCGAACGCGATGAGGGAGAGTC
This sequence comes from Planctomycetota bacterium, assembly GCA_027295245.1. Lineage (GTDB taxonomy): Bacteria > Planctomycetota > Phycisphaerae > UBA1845 > UTPLA1 > JAPULF01. Next base: position 1,571 of record JAPULF010000357.1, on the reverse strand, counting down.
CGCAACTGAGGGTCAGGGCGATGGCCTTGCGGCTGCGGACGTAGAAGACAAAGTAGCCGAGGACCGCAATCGCGGCGATGGCCAGGGTCGTGGCGGCTTCGGTGAAGACGATGGTGGCCACGGCGAACGAGACGGCGAGGGCGAGGAGGTCTTTCGACTTCATGGTCGGGCTCCGGTGGCGGGCGATGCGGACGGTCGAGGCAACATCGTCCGCGGGCTTTCGTGTGATCTTATGCCGAAACCCGTGTCGCGCGCCATGGGGCCGGGTGAATGGGCGGTTGCCCCGTGGGAAGCTGCGTCCCAGATGTGTTGCGGAATGATCCGTTGAGGGACCTCCAACAGTGGCATTGGCGCAGGAACGAACCCGACTTATTCACTTCGACGGCAAGCAGTGTCACGTCGTCAACCGTCGAACTCCTCACCCATCGTCCGAAGGAATTCGATTGCCTCCTCGACGGTGCAAACGTCAACTCCCGGCTGACGGGCGTCGTCGTCGATTTCGCGGAGAGCCATGAGGTCTTCGTACCATTCGGATAGTCGCAGGCGACATAGCTGCCGCGCCGCGAGCGTACCCTCGCGGGCGGCAATCGCGTCCATGTGGTGCGCGATCAAGAAATGTTCCCGAGCGCTCAGCGTGCCCTCCAGCGCCTCGAGCCCCGCGGAGACGTGATCGCCCGGGTCGATGGCCTTGCCGACGTCGTGGAGCAGCGCGGCGGTGATCATTTCTTCGTCGTAGGGGAATCGCCGGCGAGCGCCTTCGAATGCCTGCAACGAGTGATACAGGGCATCGCCCTCCGGATGCATGGTCGGATTCTGCCGAACCTTCGCGAGCGGTTCCAGCAGCAGCGACCAAAACAGGGTGCGGTCGATTCCGGCCTCCTCGTTGCCGGCATCGAATTCGGCATTGGGATGTTCGGCGGCGATCAGTTGCTCGAGTTCTCGAATCGTAGCCCGCTCGATCGGCTTGCCGGTAATCGAACTCCTGAACACATAGCTGCGAAGCTCCGGACTGTACACGGTCAACTCAAAGCGGAAGCGACCCTCGACGTGAACGTGGGTGAAGACTCGCTCTTCGTTGTGCTTGATGATGCGCTTGAATTCGGTTTCACATCGATACCCCTCCCGCTCGAGGACATGCACGATGCTCGACGCATTTCGGCTGAAGACGTGCAGATCGATGTCGGAACCGCTACGAGTATGCCCGGTCATGACGCTGCCGATCAGCCGCGGCTCGAATTGTTCCAGGAACCGCATCATTCCGAGAGCTGCCACGCGCATCGCTTCGAGATTGGCAAACCGCTGATCGCCTTCATGGATCCGCGCAAAGACCTGAATCTCGTCCCGAATTTCACGATTCGAGGGGAGATCGGCGGGGCGATGTTTGAAATTGACGCCCAGCCGGGCGGCGGCCTTTCGCTTGGCCGTAAAGTACTCGGACTCCACGCGCTCATACATGAGCCTGGCGGCTTCGACGGCAATCTGCCGCCGCAACTTGGTCGTGTTCACGGTTATGTGCGCCCAATATTGGAAGGCCGTCTTGGGGGCGCCGGCCTGCCGCAACCCGGATCAAG
>JAPULF010000356.1 GCA_027295245.1 Planctomycetota bacterium | reverse complement strand
CTGCAGCGTATGGTCGCGGGGTTCATCACGAAGGAAGCATTCGGCGAGATTTCGAAGCTCGTCGTAGAACATCGGCAGCAGCTTGTCGGTGGCGTTTTCGTTGCCACCGGCCAACTCCGCTAGGACCCCGGTAACATCACTAGGCTCGGCCATGCTGAAACTGCCCTGAGGAATCTCCTAGTTGGATGATCCCGATTCACCAGCAACTACGCTCCTTTATTATAGAGAAAAGTTGATTCGGGTCTACCTTATTCAGTCCCGTAAGCGCCTTTGCTACTTGGAGTTAAGTCCTCTTGCGGCGTGCGGAAGGTCTGTCCGCAACCGTCGCCGGCGAAAATGCGGGGGCGATTTATCGAGGCGGTGAATTAGATATCGAGCACCCATGACAGAGGAGAAGCCATGTTTTGTCGAGTCCAGATGATTGCAATCGTCGTGGGGATTGCCGCGACCGCCGGTGGCGCCACGCTGAGGGTACCGAGCCAGTACCCCAACATTCAAGCCGCAATGAACGCGGCCTTGGCCGGCGACACGGTCCTGGTGGCGGACGGTACGTATACCGGACCTGGAAACAACAGCCTGTCATTCGGATTCAAGGACTTCACGGTCCGCTCGGAGAACGGGCCGGAAGGCTGCATTATCGACTGCGAGGGCCTGGCATTGGGGTTCTGGTTCAGCGGCGAGGGTCCCGGATCGATTTTGGACGGTTTCACCATCACAAACGGACTTGGATTCCCCGCCGGCGGAATCTTCTGCTATTACAACAGCGACCCGACGCTCACCAACCTCATCATCACGGGAAACGAGGGAGGAGGCGACGGCGGCGGTGGAATCTACTGCGCCCTTGCCAATCCGACGATCAGCAACTGCACGATCACGGCGAACACGGCGACGGACCTGGGCAAAGGCGGCGGCATCTATTGTCTGATGAGCAGCCCGACGATCAGCAACTGCACGATCGCGGGTAACACCGCGGGAGACAGCGGCGGGGGCGTCTACTGCTCCGAAGGCAGCAGCCCGACGATCATCGATTCCATTATCCGGGAGAACGGCCCGGACCAGTTCTCCCTCGATGCTTTCAGTGCCGTCTCGGCGAGCTACAGCAATATCGACGGCGGCTGGATAGGCGAAGGAAACACGGACGCCGACCCGCTGTTCGTCAATCCGGCCGGCAACGATTATCACCTCTCGCCCGGCTCCCCCTGCATCGACGCCGGCGACCCGACCCACGCGCCGCAGATGGGTGAAACCGACATCGACGGCGAGCCCCGGCTCATGGGCTGTCGCGTTGATATGGGCGCGGACGAGACGATGGCCGGGCAGCCGAATTCCGGCGACCTCGACGCCGACGGGGTGGTCAACCTGTCCGATGTGCCGCTGTTCGTCAATGCCCTCTTGGCGACGCCCGATCCCGCGGCGGAGTGCGTCGCTGATATCAACGGCGACGGGAACAGCGATGGAAAAGACGTACAGGAATTCGTCGATGCCCTCATTGCGTCGTAGCGCAGTAGGATCGGTCACTTGAAAAGACTGTCGTATCCACTTTCCTTGTCTTGTGCGGCGGCGGTGTGTGTCGTTTCTCAGAACGCCGCGGCGCAACCGGTCACCCCCGCGTTTCAGGGTTTGGGGAGCCTGCCCGGCGGAAACTATGTGAGCGAGGCCTGGGATGTCTCGGGTGACGGCTCCACGGTGGTGGGACTCAGCAATTCGTTCATGGGCATCGCGGCGTTTCGTTGGACTCAGGCAGACGGCATGATCGGCCTGGGCGACCTGCCGGGCGGAAGCTATAGCAGCCGGTCCAACGCCGTTTCCGCCGACGGCTCGGCCGTGGTGGGACGGAGCGTATCCGCATCGGGCCCCGAGGCCTATCGCTGGACGCAGGCGGACGGCATGATCGGCCTGGGCGACCTGCCGGGAGGCGTCTTCTTCAGCGGAGCCTACGGAATTTCGTTCGATGGCTCGACCGTGGTGGGAACGGGCAATTTCGTGTCGGCCCCCGAGGCGTTTCGCTGGACGCAGGCGGGCGGCATGATCGGCCTGGGCGACCTGGCCGGCGGGGCCTTCTTCAGTGAAGCCTACGACGTCTCGGACGACGGCTCGACCGTGGTTGGCACAAGCATTTCGGCGTTGGGCGCCGAGGCGTTTCGCTGGACGCAGGCCGGCGGCATGATGGGCCTGGGCGACCTGGCCGGCGGGGCCTTCTTCAGTGAAGCCTACGACGTCTCGAACGACGGCTCGACTGTGGTTGGCACGAGCGGTTCGGCGTCGGGCACCGAAGCGTTTCGCTGGACTCAATCCGGCGGGATGTTGGGGTTGGGGGACTTGACCGGTGGGGATTTTTTCAGCGAGGCCTACGACATCTCGAACGACGGCTCGATCGTGGTGGGATCCGGCAGCTCGGCCTCCGGCACCGAGGCGTTTATCTGGGATGCCTCGAGGGGCATGCGATCACTTCAGGATCTCTTGGTCGACGACTTCGGCCTGGACCTGACCGGGTGGACGCTCGATGAGGCCCGGGGCATCTCCGCCGACGGCCTGACCATCGTCGGTCGTGGCATCAACCCGAGCGGCTCCCTGGAGGCCTGGATCGCTACCGTTCCCGAACCGCGCACGCTCACGTTGCTTGCCTTCGGCGGCCTCGTCCTCGCCCACCGTCGGCGATGGAAGACCGGCGTTTCCCCCCCCACTCAGGCATCCCGATTGTGCGGGCCATAGCGTCCCGGCCCACGGTCGCTTCTTGGGGAGGCGTTGGCTCGCGTCAACGATACGACACAGACCGTGCTGGGGCGCCCCGGCGGCGCCGGGTCCTCCAGAGAGGACATATCCAACTTGATCAACCCGTGACTGATCAAACGACGGAGATCGAACCATGACGGAGATGCGACGACGTACGAACACGTTCATCCTTCTGGGAATCTCAGTGGGGATCGCGCAGCCCTCGAGCGCGCTCGCCGACGACTTGCAAAACCTGTTTGTCAAAGCGAGCGAACGGGAGGAGGCCGGTGCGTCGACCGAACCGAGCGTCGTGCGTACGCGCGCCGTTCGAGTGAACTTTGACCTTCTCACTCCGCTCGCACCTCGTCAAGGTGACAAGCTGCGCCTAAACCTGTTTGACGATGTATCTTTCGTTGCCATCTTCGAGCGTTCCAAGGTGCGATCGCCCGGCAGCTACACCTGGTTTGGACACCTTGCCGACGAAAAATACAGTTCCCTTATCCTCGTCGTGGAGCAAGGCGTCATGGCCGGAAGCATCCGGGTACCCGGAAAGGGAGTATTCCAGGTCGGCTATCTCGGCAGCGGCGTGCATGTCATCCGCGAAATCGACGAAAGCAAGCTGCCTCCCTGCGGTGTGGGAGACCCGGAAGGGATGGGGCCCCAGGGAGCACCTATCCCATGTACCGGTCCAAACAACACCTGCGTTGATGATGGCTCGCAGATCGACGTTCTTGTGGTCTATTCTGCACTGGCCCGTGTCGATGCGGGCGGGACGGCCGCGATCAACGCCTTGATTCTGTCGGCCTTTGCCACCACGAACGGCATGTTTACGAACAGTCTGATCAACACCCAGTTGAATCTGGTGCTCGCGGCGGAAATCGACTACGACGAGTCGGAGCCCTTCCCCTTTACAAACTTGATAGATCCAAACGACGGGATCATGGACGAGGTCCATGCCCTGCGCGACGAAGTCCGTGCGGACCTGGTCAATCTCATCTTGAAGGACTCTTCGGCCGTCGGTCAACTAATGCAGTTCGGCCAGCCGGTTGAAAACTATGGCTTCACCCTGATACCCCGATCCTTCAGCCTCGGATCGTTTTCCCATGAGATCGGCCACAACATGGGTTGTGCCCACCAACGGGCCGGCAACAACGCGGGTTTTTTTGAGTACTCGTTCGGGTACCAGTTCTTCGGCGACAGCGGTTCCCAATGGCACACCAGGATGTCCGGCCCGCCCGGTACCCTGATTAGTTTATTTTCCAATCCCAACGTCTTGTTTGACGGCCAACCCACGGGGATTCCAGCAGGCCAGCCGGATTCAGCCGACAACGCCCGGACCATGAATGAAACCGCGCTGATGATCGCCAATATCAGACCGAGTGTGCCCCCGGACTGCAACGGTAACGGCATCGACGACGACGAGGACATCGCCAACGGAACGAGCGCTGACGAGAACAAAAACGGAGTCCCGGACGTTTGCGACATTATCCTGCGCGTCGAC
>JAPULF010000355.1 GCA_027295245.1 Planctomycetota bacterium | reverse complement strand
GCACGTTGGTCGGTGCGGCCGAACCAGGACCCTGTGCATCATCATCGACGGGTGCCGCAGCGGTGGTGACGGCGATTTCCGCAGTATTCGCGTCTCTTGCTTCCGACGGCTCGGCTTCGATGGATTCAGTCGACGGTTTCTCGGTGTCGACGCTTGCAGTCATGGCGAGCCCGCCCAACCTGCGCGACCGTTCCAGCGCCTGAGGCAGCGCCCACCGCAGCAACTCGATGAAAAGCGCCGCCAGCAGTGCGAGCCAGCCGACTACGCTCTTGTGGTTCGCAATCATCGCGATCACCAGTAGCGTCAGCACCGATAGGTGTACCGGAATGGACTGTATGCGGGCCTGCAAGTTGTCGCGTCGATACTTGCGAACGCGACGGGGACTGAAGCTGAACTCCTCGCGACCCATATGGCCGAGCACCCGCGTGAACATCGACGGTTCCTGTTCCATCAGGGCGTCGAGTTCATCCCCCGACTCCATGTGCAGAGACGCCACCAACTCGGCCGCCGTCGCCCGGCCTCTGAGTATCTGCTTCCGCAACAGAAAATCCGTCGCGAAGCGATACCCGGCGGAAAGAAAGGTCAGCGAGCCGATGATGATGAATAACGTGAACAAGTGCCTCAATTTCTCCGAATTCGCGAATCGACGTTATGACTCGACGCATCTCTAACTGTAAAGGCGATACCCGGCGGTTTGCGGGTCCGACCGGCGCTCCAGTTACGATTCACCGTGGGCCTTCTCATAAATCTCGTCGGGAATCGGAATTAGTTTCCCCGCGCGGTCGATGCACGCCAGGGTCGTGGATGCCTCGCACAGGGTCATTTCGCCCCGCCGAAGCACGTAGGAGTGATCGATTCGAGCCCGCGTCATGCGTTCGATCTTGGTCGTCAGGTCCAATTCGTCGTCGTAATGGGCCGGCGCCCGAAAGCGGCACTGCACCTTCGCGACCGCAAACAGGACGCCCGCCGCCTCCAGGTCACGATACGCAAAACCGGCCCTCCGCAACAGTTCGGTCCGCCCCATCTCGAAGTATTCGAAATACTTGGAGTGGTGCAGATACCCCATCGGATCGCTCTCGGCATAGCGAACACGGACACGCAGGGTGCAGGATGTGAGATCATCTGTCATTGCCCTATTCTCGAATCAGAACCGCAGGATGCAAGTCGCCGACGGTGCTGTGTGTCAGCCACCCGCCTCTCGGTCCGCCAGGGCGTCGCGCACGCGGCCCTCGTGACGTCGAAGCAGCGCCTCGGCTTCGGCTCGCTGTAGACCGAGGCGGTGCATGATGATCGCGGTCTTGGCCCGACCGCGGGCCGCGTGAAGCAGTTCGCGGGCCTCGCTCGCCGAAGCGCCGGTCGCCGTTGTAATCACGCGCGTGGCCCGTTCGGTGAGTTTGCGGCATGCCAACGCGTTCAGGTCCACCATCAGGTTGCCGTAGGTCTTGCCGATCCGAACCATGGCAAGCGTGGTAATCGTGTTGAGGACGAGCTTCGTTGCGGTGCCCGCCTTCATCCGCGTGGAACCCGTAAGAACCTCCGGTCCGGTCAGCACGCGAATGTCGATATCGCAGGCTGCGGCAACCTGCGACCGCGGCACGCATGCGAAAAAAACGGTCGTAGCACGCAATCGCCGGGCAGCCGCCAGGGCCGCATGCACGTACGGCGTCGTGCCACCGGTGGCGATTCCCATCACCACGTCGCGACGATCGACTTTCAGGTCGTCTATGGCTATGCGGGCCGCCCGCGGATCATCCTCGGCGCCCTCCACGCTGCGCCACAGCGCCTTCCGCCCCCCCGCGATGATCCCACGGACCATCCGCGGATCGGATCGAAACGTGGGCGGGCACTCCGCTGCGTCCAACACCCCAAGCCGCCCGCTCGTTCCCGCGCCGACGTACACCAGGCGGCCGCCTTGTCGCCAGGCGTCGGCCACCGCCTGAACGGTTCGGACGATCGGCCGTTTGGCCTTGGCCACCGCGGCCGGAATCGAGACGTCCTGGCCGTTGATGATGTCGAAAGCATCGGAGATCGGGCACTGATCCAGGTCTCCGGACTCTGGGTTGCGCCGCTCGGTCAACAAGTGTCCGCGGGCCCGGCCCTTGTCGGTGTCGGCGGAGATGCGCGTCTTTCTGCGTCGCTGTTTCATCGAGATTGCCCGGTCGCGAAACCCATGTTTCCCTCGTCAGGTTCCCACGTCGCAGATCTGACCCAGAATGACACGCCGGGTCGCCCCGGTGACCTGAGGCAAATTCGCGGGGACGCGATCCGCGCAGGCCGCTGCCAGCATGGCGAACGAAACGCTCTCCTTCGCCTGCGGCGGAATACCGAAGTCGCCCGTCGTGCGAAACCGCACGTCCCCGAAGAACACGCCGACATACAGCCTCAGCCACCGTACCAGAGTCCGGTTCCTTGCTCCACCGCCGCACAAAATGACTTCATCGATGCCGAGTTTCCGCCGGCCCGCCGGTTTCAAGTGCAGATCGTATGAAAACGCCATGTCCATCGCTGCGGCGTGCGTCGCCGTTGAGATCCAATCGTCCGGGCACACCCTGCGCCGCGCGTGGCGGCGCAGCAACCCGCGGATCCAGGTCGCCCCGAACTGTTCCCGGCCGCAACTCTTGGGCGGCTGCCGCAACAGGTATCCGTCGTCCGACATGGCCTCCTCGATACGTGGGTCGGGTTTGCCCCGCGCCGCTTTTCTGCCGCCCCGGTCGAATCGCTCGTTGCCTTTGCTGAAATGGCTCACCAAACCGTCGATCACCATGTTTCCCGGCCCCACGTCGAAGGCGTTGACCTTGTCCGGCCCGCCGCCCGCCGGAAGCCACGTCAGATTGGCGATTCCGCCGATGTTTTGAATCACGCGATTACGCTTGGCATCGCGAAAGAGAACGTAGTCGGTCCACGGGACCAGCGGGGCCCCCTGCCCGCCCACCGCCATGTCGGCCTGACGGAAGTTCGAGACCACCGGAGCGCCGATGCGCGCTGCGATGATCGCCGGGTCGCCGATCTGCAGGCTGCCGTTCGCGGACCGGTCAGGCGCATTCGTGCCCGGCGGAAGGTGGCAAATCGTCTGGCCGTGCGAACCGATCAGATCGGCACGCTTGCGGCCGAGTTTTTTGCATACAGCGGCAGCAACCCGAGCAAAGGCGTCCCCCACGACGGAATGGAGTCGACAAATCTCCTCGGTTCGGGTTCGACACGGCGCCATCGCGGCCAGGATGCGCCGTCTCAACTCGTCCGGATAGCGACGATGTACGTGAAGAAGCACCCGAGTCCGCATCGACGCCCCGCGTCCTGTGATTTCGCAGGCCACCGCATCCACACCGTCCGCGCTGGTGCCACTGTTGAGTCCAAGAACGATTCGACTACGTTTGGCCACCGATCATCGATTCCTTTTCAGCGCCGCCGGCCGTGATTGTTTCGGACTCTACTTCCGATTGCAAACCGGGATGCTCTGTTCCTCGGGGAATTGTCCGCTTCCGAATATACGGACATGGATTCGGGACGTTGTCGTGGGCTTCGACATGCCGGGGCAATATGGGCGGTCCCAACACGCCCGCTCGCGAAAGTCGAGCCACAACGGGATTCAGCCGAACTTGGACTGGGAATTGAGCTTTGAGGGGAAAGATGGAATCGACGAATAGTCACCGTGCATTGCGCGCCGCGACCCCACTGCCCCGGCGTCATTCCAACCGGCATGTCAGCGCCGTCATACGTGAAAAGCGCTCGGAGAAACTCCTTGGCTGCGTATCGGACGCTTTGACCGGCGTGCTCGGCGCCGGTCCGTTTCATGACGCCCTTTCGAAGTTGCTGCAACGGTGTTGCGGCCGGCGGTGCGAACTTGCGATGATGCTGGTGGCGATCGACGACCTGCGAACCGTCAACTACGAATTCGGACACGTGGCGGGCGATCGTGTGCTCGCCCACGTTGCGCATCTGATCGGGCTCTCCGCGCGATCGTCGGACATCGTCGGGCGACTCGGCGGCAACAGTTTTGCGATTGCCATGCCGAATTGCGGTGCCGACGAAGCTCGGTGTCGGGCGACCGCGTTGACCGATCGCGTGCGGCGAAACCCGCTACAGGTCGCGGAGCACAATATAGGTCTGACGGTCGGCATTGGAATTACCCACGTGTGTCCCGCCCACGGAGAGCAAGCCGGCCACCTGATCGCTACTGTCTCGGCGGCCTTGGCCGATGCCCGGCGCCGAGGACCGGGAATGATCGGCAGTATCGGTAGTGCCGATGAACGGCTCGACGCCGAACCCTCATCGATTCAGACCGCAGACTACACTCGCCTGTCGCGAAGAGTGCTCGAATTGCAACGACTGCTCAAGAGCCGTCAACTCGAGCAGATCATGTCGCTTGTCGCGGCGATCGAAGCCAAGGACCCCTGCGCCGAGAGCCACTCGATCAACGTCGCGCTCTACGCCGTGCAGTTGGCGGCCGCCCTCAAATTGCCGGAAGTCGCGACGGATCTGATTTCGACCGCGGCCCTGCTTCATGATGTCGGCAAGATCGGTATTCCCGACGCCATCCTCACCAAACCCGGACGACTGACACCGGCCGAGTACGATCGTGTCAAGGAACACCCCGAGATCGGCGTGGATATCCTGCAACGCTCGCCGTCACTTCGTTCGGCGCTGCCGTTCATACTGTACCATCATGAATGGTACAACGGTCGCGGGTATCCCCGAGGACTCGCCGGCGAGCGGATCCCGCTGGGGGCTCGAATCATTCAGACGGCGGACTGCATCGATGCCATGCAGTCGACAAGAACCTACAAGAGCGGGTATGGCCTCGACCGCGTTCTGTCGGAACTGCGACGGGGGCGCGGTACTCAGTTCGATCCCGCCATTGCCGACGCGGCAATCTCGCATTTGTCGTCCAACGCGCCGGAACCGGCCACGCCATGGAGTTCGCTCGATCTGCGTGCGGCCGGCGGGCCCTCGGCCGGTGGCCCGCCCGCGACCCGTTGAATCTCACTCGTTGTCAAAAACGAATCCCGGCTTCGGCTGGCGCATCATCGATGCGCAGCGTGCGATCGATTCTTGCCGCAGCCGTTGCCCTTGGCTAGACTGTTCGGATGGTTGCTCGGTCGAAAGTTCTGGTGGCAATGAGCGGCGGCGTGGACAGCAGCGTCGCCGCGTGCCTGCTCAAGGAGCAGGGCCACGACGTCATCGGCGTCTTCATGCGACTCGGGGTCGCCGATGCCGTGCGAGAACCGGTCGGTATCACCTCCGACGGCGACCAGACCCGGTCCCTGGGTCTGCCGATTCAAGCGGCGCAGACGGATCCGACCAGGCATCGAGGTTGTTGCTCCGCGGCCGATGCCAATGACGCTCGCTTGGTTGCCGGCCGGATGGACATCCCGTTCTACGCCTTGAATTTCGAGAAAGATTTTTCCGAACTGATCGATTATTTCGCCGACGAGTATGCCGCGGCCCGAACCCCAAACCCGTGTGTCATGTGCAATCAGCGGCTCAAGTTCGGCCGGCTGCAGGCATACGCCGAGGTGGTCGGAGCCGATCTGATCGCCACCGGACACTATGCGCGAGTGGACCTGGAGAATGGTTGCCCCCGACTTCTGCGCGGGGTCGATCGAACCAAGGATCAGTCCTACGTGCTGTTCGGAATCTCGGCGGACGTACTCGCGC
>JAPULF010000354.1 GCA_027295245.1 Planctomycetota bacterium | reverse complement strand
CAGACCATCACCGGCCTGCCGACCGACGGCAGCGCTGTCCGCGTTCGCCTGTGGTCGTATCGGGGTGGACAGTGGTATACCGAAGACGCCGACTACACGGCCGCCTCCGGCGGATCGGGGACGGCGACGATATCGTCTCCGTCGGCCGGCTCGACGCTTGCGGGTTCATCACAGGCGTTTACCTGGACGACCGGCACCGGCGTCGCGCAATACTGGCTCGAGGCCGGCACGACTTCGTCGCCCGGCTCGTACTTTTCTCAGGACATGGGAACGTCCACGTCCTTCACGATCACCGGTCTGCCGACCGACAGCAGCGCGGTGCGCGTACGGTTGTGGTCCCTGAAGGGCGGCACGTGGTCATTCAACGTGTACGACTACACAGCGGGAAGTTGATCGACACAATCGGGGAGTCTAATCGGCGGCCGTCTCTTCATAGAGACGCAGGACCTTAATGCCTTCGGATTCCAGGGGAGAGATACGCCGATAGATCTCCGCCTCGAATCGGTCCGACGAGATGATCACCGCTTCGATCGGGAGTTTCCTGATTTCGGAGGGCATGTGTATCGGCAGGCCGTAGCGCTTCGCACCTTGCAACGAGCGATCGTCGTCGACGATTCCCACTACGTCGAGCGGCCAAAGCGGCGTCGATTGCATCATCCGGGCGGTGTGCCGGCCGGCGCCGTACAGCGCCACGCGCTTCACGCCCGCATCCACGCAACGCCGGACCGCATTTCGCACGCGGGTTTCGAGAGACGCGGCGGTCTCTTCGCGGACCGGCCATCCGCTCATCCGGCGGTGCAGGCTTGTCATCGAATCCCTGAGCGAGTCCATGTCGTCGTCGATGCCTACGCCGATTCTCGGCCAATCAAGGCCGTCGAATCCGATCGGAACAAAACCGGGCTTCATCGTCAGCGCGAGTTCGTAACCCGCCGACCGGGCCATTTCGACGTGTTCGGCACGATACGCTATCCGGGGTTCCCCGTAAGGAAATGCGAAGAACCGGACCGGGTCGCGGATGATCGACTCGATGTCGGCCTTGGCATCGGCCAGCTCCCGGGCGGCATCCTCGCCGGTCAAGCCGGAAAATGCCCGGTGGGAAACCGAATGGGCGCCGATGTCCCAACCGGCCGCGTGCAATTCACGAATCTGCCGGGGCGTCATCATCGCAAGTGCGGGGCCGCTGCCTTCGCGGGTGTTGCCTCCGAACGTCCGCCCGATGAACCCGGCCGGTATGAACGCGGCGGCGCGTATGTCTCTTGATGCGAGAATGGGCAAGGCCTCTTCGAAAACCGACGCATAGCCGTCATCGAAAGTGAGCACCACGCACTTGTGGCATGCCGGCGCCCGGCCCATTGCGACCTCGAGGGCTTCGCTCAACGCCATGAATCGATATCCGGCCTCCCGCAATCCGTCCACGATCTCGATCAACTGCTCGGTTGAAACGAACATGTTGCGGTAATCGTGCGAAGTACAGGCGCGATCCGGCGTGCCCACGGCGTGCAGCGTCAAGACAGTGATGAGCGGCCGGGTTAGATCGTAACACGCCACGAGCGAATTCTGACCCGTCAACGGCCGGGCGTCGCGCACCTCGGCTGCCACCGGACCGAATCGATCGAAGGTCAGGGCGTGAATGGCCCTGGAGGCGTTCGCATTGGTGTAGTGTTCGACCTCGGGGGCGCGATGGGCCTCGAATACCTCCCAATGGATCATCCAACAACGGGCCACGCGGTGCAATTCGCCTAATACGACCGCCAGCTCTTCGGCGGGCACATGGGCCAGAACGCCGCACGTCAGCACCGCGTCGAATGATCGATCGTCTACCGCCAGCGCCGACCGGGCGTCGGCGGGGAGGAGCGTAACACCTGGATAGTCGGCCAACCTCGCCCCGGCCAGTTGCAACATCCGTTCGCTGGCGTCGGCTCCCACGACGCGTTTCCACGGCGGATTCTCCGCCGTCAACAGCGCTTGCAGTATTCGTCCGTCTCCGCAGCCGTATTCCAGGATGGACTCGGGCGCCAGCGACCTGAGTTGATCGACGAGTGTTTCACACTGGGCGGCTTTCTCCGGCGTATTTTCGGGTGGAATGCCTGATTGCGTCAGGTAGTAATCCCAATAGTCGCTCGTACGATAGAGTTCGTCTCGCATGGCCCGCGGAAGCCGATTGAAACGGTTCACGTGAAACCAACACGGCTGCCGGCTCATTTCGCCGGCGAGATCACGTACGTCGGCGGCGCCGATCGATCGAAGGCGACTCGCCGCCGACGCGCGTTGCCCGGCCGACAGGTCAGGGGCCAGCAGCCACACGTCGCGGCCGGCGACCTGATCCGACGCATCCGCGAATAGCGCCTCCAGCTCAAGGGTCACCGTTCCCGGCACTTCTCCCAGGCTCGCCGCAGCGAATCGCGTCGCCACCAAAACGAGCCGGTCGCCGTCGCGCGGGCCGATCGCCCGTTCGATAGATTCCTGCAGCATCCGGCGGAGTTCGTGGATTTCATTGAAGAGCGGTTGCCAATCGCTGCCGAGTTGCATCGGCTCGATCAGATCGCAGATCCTCACCGCGAGCTTCTCGCTCTCTTCGGGCGTCGGCGCCTCGCTGAGCGGATGTCGGTCGAGGTGTACGAGTTCGTGGAACAGCAACTCGTAAAGATACCGGTCGCGGACCGTTCGAGCCTCTTCGTTCGGGGCGTCGTATCGGGCCGCGCAGATCAACCGGCGAAGATCGGCGCCGGTCGTGAAGTCTTGCGAAAAACCACGCTTTCCGTAATGGGCGTCTCCGAGCACCACGATTGGACGCTCCAGCATGAGGGCCTCGACGCCGGCGGACGAGTTGTTCGTCACCACGAATTCGGATCCCGCGATCAGCCCGAGCGTGTCGGAGGTCCGCGTGACGCGGTCGCACGGGCGGAGCAGTTCGGCATACCGATCCGTCGCGTTTCGCGGGTCGCAGAGCGGGTGAATCTTGACGACGAGCGACAGGTCGTCCGGCATGGCGTCAACCACCGCCGCCACCATCGCGGGCTGATCCGAAAAATGCGGCGCGTAGTAGTAGAGTTGGGTATCGTCGTCCACTTGTAGCGGCAGAAACGCGTAGGGATCGGCCCGTCGATGAGACCGCACTCCGGCCCGGAATCCAACGCGCAACGCATCGAGCCGGGCCGCTTCCCATGGCGTCAAGGGATTGCCAAACAT
>JAPULF010000353.1 GCA_027295245.1 Planctomycetota bacterium | reverse complement strand
CATCGACGGAGCGGACGGCGCCCGGTTTGTGAAGCGTGTGATCTCATTCCTGGAAAACCCGCTCAACCTCTTGTTGGTGTCCTAGCAGCCTTCATTTCCATCCTATGAACCGCTTGTGCGCAAACGACCGAGTGCCGCGGTGGCCAAGTTTCGAAGTTGTCCCGTTCCGTGCTCGATTGCCGATCGGTAGCAGCTCACGGCGTCTTCGGGTCGGTTGCCCAATTCGTAGAGCTGCCCGAGTTTCCACGCGGCCTCGGCGCTGTCGGGCCGGGCCCGCCGGATCAACTCGTATTGCTCGATCGCCCCCGGAACGTCGCCGGTGGAGAGCAGGACGGCGCCATACTCGGCCCGGACGTCGATCGCATCGGGGCGATCGGCCAGGGCGGCACGATAAACCGCCAGCGATTCGTCGAATCGCGACAATTGGGCGAGGGCGTAGGCCCGATGACGCTGAAACTGGAATACGTTTCCGTGCTCGTCGATGGCTGCCGCGTAGTCGGCTGCGGCGGCCTCGAAATCCTGCCCGTCGAGTTTGCCGCAGGCCAACAGAAATCGGCTTGAGGTCGGATTGTTCGGGTCGAGCCCGACCGCCCGAATGAGCAAGGGCCTGGCCTCTCCGGTGTTGCCGCGCTCCATCTCGAAACGTCCGAGCGACGCATGCGAGTCCGACGATCGACTGTCGAACGCGACTGCGTTTCGATAGGCGTCGGCTGCCTTCTCCAACTTGTGTTGAAACTCGAGAAACATGGCCCATTGCAGCCAGACGATCGACGAAAGCGGGTGGTCCGTCGTACCGATTTTTCTTTCCAGTTGCTCGCGCTCGGCTTTTTCCAATGACAGGGCCTCTTTGAACGTGTCCTGGGCGGCTTTAGTGTCTTGGCACGCGGTGTGGAGGCTGGCCAGATTAATCCACGCCATCGGGTTTGACGGGTCCGAATCGACGAGTCGTTCGACGTGCCGGACGGCACGGTCGCGTTCGCCGGCGTGGAGCGCCATCCAGGCGATCTCGGCATGATTGTCCGCGGCATCGAGGATTCCCCAGGTGTCGCAGATCGTCAGGTGCCGCAGGCCGCGGCGCACCGCATCCATCTGATCGTCCGGCACGCGGTCAAAGTGTCCCGGGTCGTATTGCCAGCCGAGCGGCGCGGCCGGTGATCGTGCAAAGTATCGGCCGCCGCGATAATCGTGGTATTGCCAGAACGCCGAATGCGCAGTCAGGGCCGACAAGACCAAGAGCGCTCCGGCAAAGGCCCAGCCGACCGGACGCAAGCGTCCGTTGGCCTTGAGCCTGATTTTCTGTAGCAGAACCGTTCTCTTATGCAGGAGTTGGGTGCCCTTGAGGATCACGAAGGTCCCGATTCCCGCGACGGCCAGGGAAAACAGAAACGGAATGCGCCCGCCATAGATTCCGCGGAACGCGAGAAAGAAGACCGCGAAGATCACCAACGCGGCGAATTCCTCCGGCAGCGACAGATCGAAGCGCTTCCGGCTCGCCCCCTTGACCACCGGCCCGAATCCGAAATACAGGGCGTCGTTCGGGCACACGCTGACGCAATCCATGCACTTCATGCATCCGGGGTCGACGACCATTCCGAAACGGGCGACCTCTTCGGCGACGTTGACGTTGGACGTGCAGGTTGCCGTGCAGTGGCCGCATCCCTCGCAGGCATCCGTCACGCGAATACGCCCCCGGGCGAATCGGTCGGCGACTCCGAAAAACGCCCCGTAGGGACACGCGTACGTGCAAAAGCCCTTGGCGCCGACAAAGTAGATCAGGGCCACGCCGCAGAAGAGAACAGTGAGAATCGCAACCACCGGGCCGGCGAATGTGTCCCAAAAACCCGTTGTGGAGAGGTGCAACTCGAACGGCGGGACGTTTCCGCCGTGCGAATGCGCCGTCCAATAGCGGTTGATGATCGGTATGCCGAACATGTAGAAGGCTGCCGCGAACGGAATGAACATCAGGAAACGCGAACGGAACGACTTGGGCCGAATCCCGAGCTTCTTGAGCAGCCAGTACGTCAGGTCCTGGTATGCGATCAAGTGGCAGCCCCAGCCGCAGAAGAACCTGCCCACGACGAACGTGGCGGCAATCGCGAGCCCGAAGAATATGATCCCCGCGTTGATGGCGCCGTCCCGAAACGTATACATGGACTCCGACGGTTCGAGCGGCGTCAGGGTCTCGCCGGCGTACCACCAGTGCGTGAAGTGCGCGATCATTGCGAGATGAACCAACACCAGCGAGACGGCCCGCCAGCGACTGGTCTTCGATTCGCGAAGCGGAGGCGGGGAGCCGGAGACGACCGGCAGGCCGATCTTGCGGCCGGGCCGAGCATTTCCGCCGGTGCAGGGCCGGCGACCCCGGTCGGCTTGATCTGCGACAGCCATCGAGCCATCGGACGCCGCCGCGCGTTTCCGCTTTCCTTTCGCCATGGATTCAGGTCCGGGACATAGAAGCTATATCGGACTCGGCGCTCCGGTCGGGACGAATCGACCTCATCATCATAGCTCGCGACCGCCGATGGCGACATGATGCCGATCGTCGGTACCCTCGAAAAGGGTTGCTTGTTGCATGCGTCAGGCGGCTTAGAATCTGGCAGCGGCGGACAACGTCATTCAATCCCAGGCTTGCATTCACGCCCCTTGCATGAAATGAACTCTCCCAGCTCGGTCATGGATCGATTCTCACGCCGGCAATTCGCCACGGCTTCTGGCGCGCTGCTGGGGTCGGCCGCGGTTTTCTGCGCTGTCGGTTGTCGTGGCTCGGGGCGCGAGGACTCCGGACTCACGATATGGGCGGTCGGCCCCTCGCAACGCATCGAAAAGAAGGACCGGGCCCCCGACACCACGAGGTTCTTCAATCGGATGGACAATATCATTCGATTGTCGGGGGCGGCCAACGAGGTCGTCGCGTTCAATCTCGTCTTGACGGCCGAGCCGGGCGACGTGGGGGGGGTGCGTATTGCGGCAACCGATCTTCTGGCCCCACTGGGTACGATCCCGAAGGACAGATTCGAAATCTATCGCTACTGGCCTGTGACGGTCGCGCAATACCCGAACTGGTACCTGCGCTCCGTGGGTCGGCGCGAGACCCGACAGTTTCTCGATGCCCTCGTTCCCGTTGATGCCCCGTTGCACGGCCAGCCCTTTGCACTTTCGGCCGGTCAGAGCATGCCCTTTTGGGTCGAAATCAGGATTCCCGAGGACGCCGTGGCAGGGCGCTACGAAGCTCAGATCACGGTGAGCAACGAGAATCGAATCATTGAGCAAACGCCCATAGAGTTGAAGGTCATCCGCGCCACGTTCGGTCGGGACACGGCGTTGCCTGTGCCGGCAAAGGTTCAACTGGGCCCGATCATCTCGGCTCGCACCGATCTCGATCCGGAAAACATCAATGTCGCGATTGCAGACCAAGAGGTCCGTCGCGCGATAGATCGGGCATTCGCCGTTCTGCACCGTCACGGCCTCGACCCATACACCGACCAGATGCACCCCGGGTTCCGCCAGGAGATTGACGGTTCGGTTGTGCTGGATTGGGAGGACTACGACGCGTTTTGCGGTCCGTTCATCGACGGAACCGCCTACGATGACGGTGTCCCGCCGGATGCCTGGCCGTTGCCCGCCGATCTGCGCCAACCCAATCCGGCCCGATTCAACGGTATTGACTCGGTTCGGTACGCCGCAATCCTGAGAAGCTACCTCGCCGAGTGTCGGGATCATTTCGCCGAACGCGGATGGATGAACCGTGCGTTCGCCTACTTTGACGTTCTTCATCGGCCCGATCCGCAGCCCGCCGACCTGGCCCGCGTTCGGCGATTGGCCACGTTGTGCAAGCTGGTTGATCCCAAACTGGCATTTGCTTCGGAGCTGATTCCGCAGTCCATGACGCCGTTCGGATGGTTCGAGCATCATTTCGAGGACTTCACGGGGCTCATCGACATTTGGACGACGCCGGCCCGTTTCGGGCACCCGCCGACGCTGGAGGAACAGCGCGTCCTGGGAGCCTTCACCTGGCTGCGTCCGGATCGACCCCCGTACAGCGGTTCGTTGAGGGTCGAGGCCCCGCTGGTGCATGCTCGAAGTCTTCCTTGGCAGGCGTTCCTGCACGGTCACGATGCACTGTTGGTGCCCGAGGCGACGAACTGGCCGGACAACCCCTTCGATGGCCGCCTGGGGGAGGGCGACGACTCGCAGGGAGAATGGTTGTTGTATCCGGGAACGTTCTTCGGATTGGATGGGCCGATTCCGTCCGTTCGTCTGAAACAACTTCAACTAGGACTTCAGGACTATCAATACCTGCGGTTGCTCACGGATCACGGAAGGGCCGAGACCGCCAGGTTGGCGGCAAGCTCGCTGATCAAGGCGGCGGGGACCGATGCCTACGGCGACAGCTATCAGGACGGGCTGTTCGGTCGCAGGGTCGACAACCCCGACGACTGGCACCTGGCTAGGACGCTCATCTCGGATGAACTGGAGAGTGCATTGAACGGGACCCTTGATTCGGCGGCCGGTCAAGCAAGTACGGAGGCCGGGTGGCGGGAGTTTCTTCGCAATACGCGTCGGATTGAGGTCCAGCCCGAGTCCGCTCGCTTGTCCGTGGGCGGGCGATCGAATCCGACCGGCTTCCGTGTCGAATTCGGAGTGGGAGTGAGAAGCGAATTGCGGACCCCCGTAACCGGCACGATGTCATTCGGTCTCTTGCCGCTCGATTGGCGCAACGTCAGCGACACGGAACACGTTGGACCGTTGGAGGAAATGGCCTACGCCCGCACCCGGCTTGTGGCCCTCGCCGCGCGGCGACCGCGGTGCGATCTTGACGGACACTATGTCCAGACGATCATCTTTGACGGAGGGGCTTCCGGCAACGTGGAATCCACGGCGGTGTTGTCGGTTGTGACCGCCGGCCGCACGCGTCAGCCGTTGGAGATCGACGGCAATCTGTCGGATTGGCCGCCCGGGGCGTCGAACATTGCGGGCGACTTTCGTTTGATAGAGGGGGGGCTTCGTGCGGCGGGGCGGCGTAGACGCGCCGAGAGTCAGACCGTCGCATATTTTTGTCACGATGGCGAGACGCTGTTCATCGGGCTTCTCGCCGCCAAACCGGATTCGACGAACCGGGCTCGCCAAAGTGGACCGCGCCGATTCGGCAACGTCGTGACCTACGAGGACCTGATGCCTCGAGGAGACGACCTCGTCGAAATCCTGATCGATCCGACAAATTCGGCGATCCTGAGCGACGATCTGTTTCACATCGTTTTGAAGTCAACCGGGCAAGCCATATTCGAACACGGAATCGAAATGTCTCCGGCCATCGGTCGCAGCGTGCCTTGGCTCGTAAAGCCGCGCTGGAAGATCGAGGTGAATGAGAAGAGTTGGTCCGCGGAACTGGCAATCCCGGTGTCCGCTTTCGGCCCGAACGCCGCGTCGTTCCCCATTTGGGGCGTCAACGTCGCCCGCCTCGAGCCCACGCGCGGGGAGTATTCGGACTGGGCCCGGGCCGTCCGGCATTGCTACGATCCGCGGACGCTCGGGAATCTTGTTTGGTCCGACTAGGGGGGATCGCGTGGGGGAGCCGGGCGGGCGCAAGGCCCCGGTACGATGGTGCGAATGATCGGGGGGGGTGGTCCGGAATTGCCGCCAAGCGCGTCTCGATTGCCAAGTGTCCCCAACCCGGGGTTCGCACGTAATTGTCCTATATGGCGGAACTTCTGCGCTCGTCCGGATTGACCGGAGGGACCTGGCCCGGTACAATGCGTCAGTACAAGGAGTGTATCAGCGCGGGCTTCCGCGCGTGCCGACCGGGCGGAGCCGGGCTCGCGCCGGGGATGGCGATGAGCGGGCTCGCTACACCCCCAACCTGCATCGCCCTCGCACGACCAAACGGATTCGGTGCCCCCGA
>JAPULF010000352.1 GCA_027295245.1 Planctomycetota bacterium | reverse complement strand
TTTCGATTTCGTATTTGCGTATTGCCGATAGCTACGTTAGGTAGGCGCGTTTCGGGGCGTGCCTGCAGTGTGCGCGACGATCGCCCCCGTCGAGGCCAGAGGAAGTAATGCCGCAAGATTCCGCTCGACATCAGCATCGTCATTACAAGACGCTGATTATCCTCGTAATCTCGACTACGTGCGGGACGTTTTTCCTTTTCTGGGCCGACCAACTCGCGCCGACTCAGCGGCCCCAGACTCTTCAAAGTCTGACGGCATCGGCCGCGTCGCCGTGGGACGGTATCAGCGTTCGGACCGAATCCGCTCTCGAGCCCGGCTTCTTCCATTTCCGGATCGACGGCTCGGGCCGCCTCTATCAGAGCAATGCCTGGCAGACGAGCCGCCACGACCCGCGATCGGAGGGCGTCATTCAGGTCGTTTTGACCCGATCGAGAGTCGATCAACAGCCTTCCCGGTCGCAGGCCAAGGCCCTGGCCCGCATTGTCGGTCACCTGCAACAGAAATATGGGATTCCGCAATCTCGCATCTTCGCCGCCCCGTCGTCGGCAACGGCCGTTGCCGGTACTCATCTCGACTAATCGTTGCTCCTCGTTATCTCGCGGCTGATATCGGCCCGGTGGTTGGGTTATCCTACGCCTGATCATGCGGGCACTTGAATACCAACCGAGCCCGATGCGTTGGGCACTCTGCAAGGTCGCGGGATTCGTCAGTCGCAGGGCCTTTTACGGCGGCATGTCCTCCTTGCGGCTTGTTGAGCGGCCCGTGCCCGAATTGCCGGGTCCCGATTGGGTTCGGCTCCGGACGATCCTGGGCGGCGTTTGCGGGACCGATCTTGCGTTAATCATGCAGCGGCTGCACCCGGCGACGGTGTTGCAGCGATTTTCCAGCTTTCCGGCGATTCTGGGACACGAGAATGTCGCGACGATTGAACGGATCGGAAGCGACGTTTCCGACTGGCGGCCCGGCCAGCGGGTATGCGTCGATCCGGCGCTTGGCTGCCACTGGCGCGACGATGCCGCCCCGTGCCGATTCTGTGCCGACGGCCGGACCTCCCTGTGCGAATCCGCGGGTGCGAACGGCATGCCGCCCCGGGCGTTGCTGGGGCTGAACGGGCTAACGGGCGGGAGTTGGGCCTCGCATTTCGTGGCGCATCGATCGCAGTTGCACGCCGTGCCGGACGGTGTTTCGGACGAGGCCGCCGTCTTGACCGATCCGATAGCGTCGGCGGTTCACGCCGTGCTTCGGCGGCATCCTCGGGCCGGCGAATCGGTGCTGGTCAACGGGTCCGGGCTGATCGCGTTGGGGGTCGTTGCCGCCATTCGCGGCCTTCTGTTGGACAATCGAATCACGATCGTGGCGCGTCATGCCTTTCAGGGTGAGCTGGCGAGCAGACTCGGGGCCACCGAGGTGATCCGGCATCCGAGGGGCAGGAGCGCGGGCCAACGCTACGACGACATTGCGGACCGGGTCGGCGGCCGACGTATCCCGGCCCGATTCGGCAACCAGATTCTGGTCGGCGGGTTCGACGTCACGTACGACTGCACCGGGACAGGGGCCGGGCTGACCGATGCCCTGAAGTGGACCCGTAGCCGGGGGGCGGTTGTCGCAGTGGGCACGAGCGGGATCACACTGCTGGACACGACGCCCTTGTGGTTCGATGAAATCGAGATCATCGGCGCGAACGGGCGGCAGATCGAGTCGGTCGACGGCCGACGGGTACACACCTACGACCTTGTTTTTGAATGGATCCGCAGCAGGCGGATCGATCTTTCGGTTATTCCGGTGGCCCGGTTTCCGTTGGCGGAATACAGATCGGTCTTTCGTCAATTGACGGCGCGGAGCCGATATCCGATCGTCAAGGCCGCGTTCGAACCTTCGCCGTAATTGCCGGCCGTGTTGGTTTTCGCGGCGCCCGCCCCGGGCTTTGCCGCGTTATCATAGAGCGTGATGGCGTATCAACTGGATTGCCCGTCCTGTGGCAAGTCGGTCACCGGCTCGGCGGAGATGGTGGGCCGGATGGTGGCCTGCCCGCACTGTTCGAAACACTTCAGCCTTCCGGAAGAGGGCGCCCTGCCACTGCCACCCGTCAAGACTGAGACGGCGGTCGAAACCGCTCAGATCCGGTTCACGTTCGCGTGTCAACGGTGCAGCTCTATTCTGGAGGCATCGAGTCGGATGAGTGGACAGCCCGGACGATGCCCGTCTTGCGGGGCCGTTTTCATTGTTCCCGCGGTGGACCACAACACCGGCTTAGCCAGCGGCCCGGCGCTCGTCGCGGATGACGGACAATTGCCCACGCCGGTACACGCGTACGCCGCCGCCGGCGACAAGGCCCCGAAGATTCTTCGGATTTCGGACGAGCTGTCGGTCATCGTCTGTCCGCGCTGCGATACACACATGCCGGTGGACGCCAACGTCTGCACCTCGTGCGGCATTCCGTTCACGATAGAGGGCGCTTCGTCGATCATGAAATCGGACCATGGCGGAAACGGGCTTGCCACCGCGGCGGTCATTCTCGGGATCGCGTCGGTGTTCATGTTCAAGTTCGCCATATTCGGCGCGGTGGCGATCGGATTGGGAATCGGCGGTCTGCAGCGGGCCCGTAAAATGGGTAAACCCCATCCCGGCCGCGTGGCGGCCTGGGTTGGGATATTCTGCGGCGGGGCGTCTTCGGCGATTTTCCTTGCTTGGCAGCTATTGCCGTGACGTGATCGGTGGGGGAGAATCAAGTGTGACACCCTGGGGATCCTGAAAGGAACGACTTGAGGCATAACGACGCCACGATTAACCGGTCCCGACTCAACGACCTAGACAGCGCCCGAGAACTGGAGTGGATGGTGGCCAACGGCCGTGGCGGATATGCGATGGCCAGCGTGACCGGACTGTTGACGCGTCGCTATCACGGGCTGTTGGTGGCGGCGGTGAAGCCACCGATCGAGCGTTTCGTTTTGCTCGCCAAGCTCGATGCGACGGTTTCCATCAACGGCCTTACCTATGAGCTGGCCTCGAACGATTACCCCGAAACCGTTCACCCGCGCGGATACCGGTTGCTCGAACGGTTTGCGGCGCGGCCGTTTCCGACGTGGACGTGGCGCCTGGGCGATGCCGTCGTCGAGCAGACCCTTTGCATGGCGAGGGGCGAGGACACGACGTTTGTGCGCTATCGTTTGATCGAGGGACCGGAGGACGTTCGATTGTCGATCCGGCCTCTGTGTACGAGCCGGCACTACCACAGGCTCACCAATTACAAGACGATGGGTCCGCCGACGGCCGATGTCGGCGCGGACGACGTGACCTTTCATTGGGGGGGCGGTCGACCGCCTTGGCGGCTTTCGCACAACGGTCGGTTCAAGTCCAAACCGGACTGGTACTACGACTTCGTACTCGGGGCCGAGGCGGCGCGGGGCCTGGATTCGCGGCAAGACCTGTTCATGCCCGGCGTCGTGAATGCGACGGTGAAACGCGGTGACGGCGAAGGACTCGTGATTGCGGCGACGACGGAAAAGGCATCGTGGCGGGACGCGGGGCGGGCCTTTTCGGCGGCGACCGAGACCGCACCGCTCGTTCGGCCCGGCGGCAAAGAGTTCGCAGACGATCCGCTGATTGGGCCGCTGGCGGCGGCGACATCGGACTTCGTCGTGGCCCGCGCGGGCGGGTCCAGGACGGTTATCGCGGGCTATCCGTGGTTCGGCGATTGGGGGCGTGACACGTTTATATCGTTGCCGGGGCTGTGCCTCGTGACGGGGCGGTTCGACGATGCTCGCGACATCATTCGGGGGTACGTTCAGTATGTAGACGCGGGCATGATTCCGAACCGGTTTCCCCCGTTCAACGAGCCGCCCGGATACAACACGGTGGATGCCACGCTCTGGTATCTCCACGCCATCGACCGCTACCTCGCCTACACCGACGACTGGGAGTTCGTCGCCGACACGATGTATCCGGTCATTACGTCGATTCTGGAGGCGCACGAGGGCGGTACGCGGCACGGCATCGGCCTTTGCGACGACGGGTTGCTGAAGGCCGGGACCGAAGGCTTGCAGCTTACCTGGATGGACGCCAAGGTGAACGACTGGGTCGTCACACCGCGGATCGGCAAGCCGGTCGAGATCAACGCCCTTTGGTTCAACGCGCTTCGAATCGGGGCGTTGTTCGCCGAACGGATCGGCGATCGGGCACGAGGCGAGCGGTGGGCGAGCGCGGCGGAGAAGTGCCGGACCTCGTTCAACGCCCGATTCTGGAACGAAGCCGCCGGTTGTCTTTTTGATGTCGTGGATGTCGATCATCGCAGCGGCGTCACGGACGCGTGCGTCCGGCCGAATCAGGTATTCGCGGTGAGCCTGCCGTATCCGGTGTTGGACCGATCGCGTTGGCCGAGTGTCGTCGACGTTTGCCGGCGGTTGTTGTGGACGCCGATGGGCATGCGGACGCTGGTGCCGGACGACGGGGACTACTGTCCGCGGTACTCCGGCGACATGGCGGCAAGGGACGCGGCGTACCATCGCGGCAGCGTCTGGCCGTGGCTGCTGGGGCCGTTTGTGACGGCGTTTGTGCGGGTTCGCGGGGAGGGGGCGACGGCCGAGGCCCGGAGCCTGTTGGCGGGTCTGGAGTCGCACGTGTCGGACGCGGGGCTGGGAGGCATCAGCGAGGTTGCGGACGGCGATCCGCCACACGGCCCGGGGGGCTGTCCGTGGCAGGCGTGGAGCGTAGCCGAACCGCTACGGGCCCTTTGCGAAGACATTTACAAAACCCACCCTGCGGCGCGTGCCCATCCAGCGGTAAGCGGACCGCAACCCAATACGACCGGGTCCGTGGCCCCCGCCCGGGGTTGAACTTGCGGTTCGGCATGACGACCGCACCGACGTGGCCTTGCCGGGATCATGGCGGCGCTTGCAAGACGCCCTATTCGGTGGTGTCGGGCTTCCAACGGGTGTTGAGGGTGTGCGGTATTCCGACCAAGTCGCATAGTTTTCCGACGACTTGGTCGACGAGGTCATCGAGCGTGGCCGGTCGCATGTAGAATCCGGGCGAAGCCGGGCAGATGATGCCACCGGCCCGCGAGATCCGCATCATGTTTCCGATTTCGATTTGCGAGATGGGCATTTCGCGCGGAACGATGACGAGTCGCCGGGATTCTTTCAGGTGAACGGCAGCGGCGCGGGAGATCAGGTTCGATCCTGTTCCCGACGCCACGTCGGCAAGGGTGTTCCCACTGCACGGACAGATGATCATCCCGTCGGTGATGAACGATCCGGATGCAAGCCGGGCACCGACGTCGCGGTAGGAATAAATGGTCAGGTATTCGGCGGGGGCAGATCCGACGAGGGTCTCGGCGGTGGGATCGGAGATGTCCAATTCGTCGGCGAGCAGTTGTCGACCGTGGGGTGAGATCACGAGATGCGTGCGAGCGTGGCCCGCGCAGAGTGCCTTTATCAGTCCTACGGCGTAGATCGCGCCGCTGGCGCCTGTCACGGCCACGACAATGTTTTTCTTCATGCGGACTCCGTTTTGCAGGGGCGCGACCCGCTCGCCGTACACGCCTGGGGACACGGAAGCACCCTTTGCCGGGGGCTATTCCGAACCCAAATCGAGCATTGTGAGCGACGCCAAGCTCCGTCGGGCTTGGTCGCTCCAGCAGCTTTCCGGATACCTTCGCACCAGTTCCTCGAGGGTGGCCTTGGCCTCGTCCAGAATCGACTCCTCCTGGCACGCCGTGGCGAGGTGAAACAGGGCTTCGGCGGCTGCGGGCCGGCCGTCATACTCGGTTGCGATGCCGCGGTAGCGCGAAATCTGCTTCATCATCGAGGGAATCAGGTGGGCCTGTCGATTCGAAATATACCCGGTTGTCTCCGATTCGGGGAACGCCGCGGCGATGCCGGCGAGGTGGGCCTTGTAACGCGGATCGCCGTGATCGAGGGAGAGTAACAATTGCAGGGGGTGGATCACGTCCCCGGAGGCCTGGACCTGCAGAACGTCGGTCAAGGGTCGCCTCCCGTCGTTTTGACAGGCCCGTACCATCTCTTCGAGGCGACGGACGTACATTGCCGTGACGGCGGTGTCGATGCCCAACCGGGAGGACGCCGGGGCCTTTCCGAAGACCGATCCGCGGCTGGCGTCTTTCTCGGCGCTTGAATCGGATTCGGGTCCGGCGGGCGACCTGGAATCGTCGATGAGGGTCCGAGCGCGGCGGAGTAGATTCAGGGCCGTGTCCAACTCGCCGTCGCGAATCGCGAAAACGGCGAGGCGGTACATCGCCTCGCTCGTGACATCCGTTTCATTGGAGAAACGGTCGGCCAAGGTCGCCCAGGTGCGTCGCGATTTTGGGCTCGGCACTTCCGTGTGGCACTCTGCGCGGTATTCCAGTTGGGATCCGCGCAGTCGTTGGTCCAGGGCTCGGCCCTTGAGGTACAAGACGCTGGGAACATATCGCGAGGTGGGGAATCGTTCGAGGAATGAATTGCACAGTCGGGTCGCCATGACGCGTTCGGACTCGATGCGGGTCAGGGCTTCACGAATCGCCTCCGTCCGCGCCTCCTGGCGGATATCATCGTAGGAGGCATCGCGCTTGACGCTCCATTTGTGGGTGGCGTTTTGATCGGCGATCGACTTGATGTCGACGGAACGAAACATCTCGCCGCCCGGCCCGACGTTGTGGGCCAGGATGTGATATTCCAGTTCGTCACGACCGACCTGCGTGTGAAATATCAGGACGGGTACGGCGAACAAGACGGCCAGGACCGGGGGAATTCCGCCGGGCCGATAGTTGATGATGCGTGCCAGGCCGAGGGCCACGGCGCAGATGACGCACGAACCGAGAAGGGCGAGGAACCAGGGGGCGTAGAGCAAGGCAGTATGTTGGATGTCCGGCGGGGCGGAGCCGGCCGGCCTCCAGGAGGCCATGACGAAATAGACCGCGACCGGCACGAGTCCGAGCAAGGCGGTGGCATAACGGAATGAGAGCTTGAATGGCCGGATGGCAGTCACGGCGCAACCGCCGAGTATGGTGATTCCGAGCCAGGGCATGGCGGCGAGGAAGACGACCATGGCTGCGAAGATGATCGAGCAGGGGAAGCGGTACAGGATCGCCACGAGGATCGGGATCGAGCTGAGCGATGCGAAGAGCAGCCCCATCGTCATGCCGTGGGCGGGCACGTCCTTGACGCTGATGGGATACGTCAGAAAGTCGGAGAGAGTCACCTGTGCCGTGCCGGTGGGCGTGAAGGAGTTTCGCATGAGCGTTCTGTATTCGTCGCAGCGCCAGGGCCAATAGACGCCGGTTTGCAGCCAGAACTTGAAGCAGCACAGGCCCGCGAACAGCAGGGCGAGCAGGAAGAGCATCAGTATGGCTCGACGGCGGTATCGAGTCGCGGTCCTCGACCAGACGTCGAATATCTGCGGGTCTTCGTCCCGGAGCGATACTGTTGAAGCGGGCGTCATGTCGCCTTTCGTGCAATGTGGACGGTGGCGATTCCGGCGGTCAGGCCCCGGTGCTCCACGGACGCAAAGCCCGCGTCCTTCAGGGCCGCGGACATGCCGGATGTGTCGACAAACGACGAAACCGATTTCGGCAGATACCGGTATGCGCCGGTGCGGTCACGGCTGATGCGGGTCGCGAGCCACGGGAGCACGCGGCGAAAATAGATCAGATAAAGCGCGCGGAGAACGCGAAGTCTGGGCATCGAGAATTCCAGAATGACGGCTCGTCCGCCGGGCTGGAGTACGCGGTGGAATTCGCGAAGGCCGACGTCGAGATCCTGGAAGTTCCGGACGCCGAATGCGCAGCTCACGACCGTGAATGCCCCGTCGTCGAACGGCAGTGCCAGCCCGTCGGCCCGGCACCATTTGATCGTTTTGTTTCCACGGGATGCGGCGAGGGCGAGCATTCGTTCGGCGAAGTCGCTGCCGATCACGACGGACGGGCCGGCCTCGGCGAACGCCCGGGCGAAATCGCCGGTGCCGCAGGCCACGTCCAGCACGCGATCCGCCGGCCGGATATCGGCCATGGCCACGGCCTTCCTGCGCCAGTAGGCGTCGCGCCCGGCGGAGGTGACGCGGTTGACCCGTTCGTAGGTGGGTGCGATGGCGTCGAACATGGTGCGTACGCGGTCGGCCTTGTCGGCCTGTCCGTGGGGGTCCGCGAGTCGCGATCTATCCCAAACCGGCTTGTCTACGACGAGGCGCGCCATGAGGGGTATTCTAGCCCAGAATGGACGGTCACGCGCGTCAACCAAAGCCCGCATTCGCCGCGCGCTCGTTGCCGCCGAGATAAATCCATGCTATTTGAAAAGCGTCGCAAGCCACTTGAGCATACTCGCGTGCGAGACCCTATTCGGTCTGGGGTCGTCCACCCAGTTCAGAATCTCCAGGGGCTGGGTGTCGACACCTTGTTGCACGAGTTCAGTATACTCAGGGGGAATCCATGCGATCAGTAATTCATCGAGTTCGATCGGCTTCAATGAACTCACGTCGGTTTTTGTAGGGCACCGAGGAACCGTGACAAAATCGACCCAAGTATCCCACGGCGGCGTATCCTCTATATCGAAGAAGTAGGCCGTTTCGTGTGATGCCATTCCGTCGTGAAGGCTGTACCCCATATAGTACGCGAGCAGACGGCCAACGCTGAGATGTTGGCATTCATAGACGGAGACGGTGCTGGTCTCAGTGAGCAGCCGACGTCGTTCGGCAATGACATACTCGGCCATCTTCACCTGATCGATCCAGAAACTGATCCCGTCGTCGTTCCAGTCGCCTGCTTTAACGGGAGGGCGCAACGCTTCCGATCGAAGAACGTATTTCAATAGGTCGTCTTGGTCGTGCTCATAGCTTCGAAGCGATTCCAGCCAAGAGCGCCATTCAGATTCGGACTGATACTTGAGTCGGGGGTCGTTTTCCGCGGCGCGGGGCTGACACCACGCGATCGTTTCCGCGAGATTACGAAGGAAGTTCTTCTTTGCTGGGTCGTTTGCGATCGACATGAATGGCTCATCCCTTCAGACCCACACAATCACCGCGCTCAGCACAAACGTCAGCGCGCCCGCCACAAAAAGGGCCATAGACCATGTCATTGGATAAAACATTTTGTACAGCAGCACCAAACCCAGGATGGTGAATACCAGCACGCTCAGGACCCAACGCATCAGTGGATCCGACGTCCCGAAGCGGAACGCCCCGATGAATCCGGACGACAGCAGGATTACGCCCAAAGCAAATTGCAATCGAGCGGTCAGGATCACGCGTCGATCCTGCCGGGCCTCCGCCGATTTCTCGGTTCCTTTTTGTCGTGCGTCCGCCAGCGTGAACGCCGTGCCGCATTCGGGGCAGCGTCTTGATAACAGCCCCCTGAGTTCGTATTCACATGACGGACAGAGGTGAAGCGGTGATGCGGGCACGGGGCCGTGGTCGCCTCGGCTTACATCAAGCTGTGTCGCGCCCGACGCCTGGGCGTAGCGAATCACGTCGGGCGAGGCGGTCTCCGCCGGATCGCTCAGATGGTATTCGCCCGGGTCGTCAGGTCTGTCGATTTCGCTCATATCTTCGGCACAGCCGACCTTGTTTCGATCTTTCGCATCACAGGAGCCTCGATTGCCGCATGAATGCGACCCATCGAACTCGCTCTCAGATCAATACTATCAGTGTAGCCAGGACGACCGCCAATATTCCGGCAATTGATAGAGCATGCGACCACGGTTTCTGAAAGAACACCTTATACATCAATACCGTCACCGACATCGTTCCGAAGATCGTGCTAACGATCCAGGTTCGAACGCTAAGATCCGTGGTTCCGATGAATAACGCGCCAACGTAGCTGCTGTTCAAGAGAAAAAGGCCCAATGCGACCCTGATTCTGGCGTGACGGATCGCGCGGTAGTCCTGCCTGCCCTCTTCCGACTTGTCGCTGCCGCGTTTGCGGGCGTCGGCCAGGGTGAATGCCTTGCCGCATCCGGGACATCGGCGGGATGTCAGGCCCGTGAGGGTGTGGTCGCAGGTTGGACAAACGTGCAGCGGGAACGCGGGGATCGGGCCCGATCCTTCGCGGTTTTCGAGGAGGGGCGTGGCGCCGGCGGCCGGCGCGTATCGGAACGGGTGGTCTTTGGATTTTTCGGCGGTGTCGCCGACGTCGTATTCTTCAATATCATCGGGTCGGTCGACGTCGGTCATTGGAATCGCTCGGTGACCGCTCCCTTACGGTCGCGGCTCTGATCAGACTCCGTTTCTCAAACACACTCTTAATCCAGACCGTAGTCTTTCCAGCGGCCGTCGACCATTCGTTTTATCTCGTCGGTCATACGCATCGTTTTGGGCCAATCACGAACGACGCCTTCGCCGGGGATCTTTCGGGTGGCATCGATGCAGATCTTGCCGCCGGCGGCCTCGTAGGGGGCGGCGTGGTCGAGGATGTCCACGG
>JAPULF010000351.1 GCA_027295245.1 Planctomycetota bacterium | reverse complement strand
TGGTGGCGCTGCTCGGCGCCGCGGCGCCGGCACTGGGGCAGCCGTCTTTCACCGGCTTGGGTGACTTGCCCGGGTCAACCTTCGACAGCATGGCCTTTGCCGTCTCGGCCGACGGGTCGACCGTGGTGGGACGAGGCCTCGTCCCAGCGGGTTTCGAGGCCTTCCGCTGGACGCAGGCCGGTGGGCTGGTCGGCCTGGGCGAACTGCCCGGCGGATTGTTCAGGAGCGAGGCGTTTGGCGTCTCGGCCGACGGGTCGGTGGTCGTGGGAGCGAGCCGGTCCGCGCTCTCCTTGGGCGCACCAGAGGCTTTTCGCTGGACACAGGCCGGCGGCATGGTCGCCCTGGGGGACCTCCCGGGTGGAAGCTTCCAGAGTACCGCCAGAGGCGTCTCGGCCGATGGCTCGATCGTCGTGGGAGAGAGCCACTCCACGGGTAATACTCGAGAGGCGTTTGCGTGGACCGCCGCTGGCGGGATGGTCGGCCTGGGCGACCCGCCTGGCGGGTCATTCAACAGTTTCGCCAATGCCGTCTCGGCCGACGGGTCGACCGTGGTGGGGCGGAGCGTTTCGGGGACTCTCGAGGCGTTCTCTTGGACGCAGGCGGGGGGGATGGTCGGCCTGGGCGAACTGCCCGGCGGGTTGTCGTCCAGCGAGGCCACCGCCGTCTCGGCCGACGGATCGGTCGTCGTAGGCTTCAGCTCAACCGCGTCAGGCAGCGAGGCTTTTCTCTGGACACAAAACGGAATGATCGGCCTGGGCGACCTGCCGGGCGGATTCGTCTTCAGCGAGGCCCACGGCGTTTCGGCCGACGGGTTGGTGGTTGTCGGCGTGAGCGGGTCCGCTTTCGGGGACGACACATTCATCTGGGACGCCGCCAACGGCATGCGGCGTCTCAGGGACGTTTTGGTCAACGACTTCGGCCTCGACCTGACCGGCTGGAGCCTCTTCGAAGCCAACGGCGTATCCGCTGACGGTCTGACCATCGTGGGCTGGGGCCAAGGTCCCAGCGGCAACAACGAGGCCTGGATTGCGACGCTGGCCGCACCGGTGCCGACCCCGGGCAATCTGAACTGTGATGGCAACGTGGACATCGACGACGTCGTATTTTTCGTCGAAGCGGTGCTCGACCCCGTCGCGTTTGATGCCGCACACCCGGACTGCGACAGCAGCCATGCCGACGTCAACGATGACTCGGAAGTCAACGGGGGTGATGTGCCCGGGTTCGTGGCGTGCGTGATGAACGGCGGGTGCCCGTAGCGTGGTGTTTACGCGGTTGCCTTACCGAGGCCCGCCGGGAGATCACACTTTGACCGTTTTCATTCACCATGAGCCGCGACGTGCTAAGATGGCGTTCGGAGGAATCTCCGGGCTTGGACACGACGCGGGGAAGCCTGTTGATGCGCCTGAAGAACCGCGAGGACAGCGCGGCGTGGGAGGTGTTCGACGAAATCTACCGCCCGTTGCTGCTGCGGTTCGCCCGATCGCGGGGTTTGGATCATGCCGATGCGGAGGACATCACGCAGCAGTGCATGACCGCGATGCACGCGCACATCGGATCGTTCGACTACGATCCGGAGAGGGGGCGATTCAGGTCGTGGCTTCGGACGCTGGTGAACAACAAGGTGCGGAATCTGCTTCGGGATCGCAGAGAGCTGCAGGTCGAGAGCGGGCATTTCAGGGCGCTGCCGGCTCAGGATGATTCGCCGGACGCGGTTTTCGAATCGCTTTGGATGCAGCAACATCTGTGGCACTGCCTGCGTGAGCTACGGAACGAGGTCGAGGAGTCGACTTACCAGGCGTTTCAGTACTACGTCATCGAACAATGGCCGATGGAGCGGGTTTGCCGGGAACTCGGCATGAAGGCGAATCACGTCTATACGATCAAATGGCGGCTGACGGAAAAGATCTCGGCCAAGATGAGAGAACTGCTCCCGGAAGAAGAGTGAACCCATGCGCCCGTGCCTGAGCGATGTCGAGCATCACAGCCACCTCGCGCGAGAGCTGGATGAACCGACCGAATCGGGCGTGCGGGGCCACCTGGCGGAATGCCCGCCGTGCGCGCGGCGTCGGGACGCGTTGATTGCCCACCACGAAAGACGAGTCAGTCAACTTCGGGCGGCCGGGTCGCCGCAATTGTTCGGCGAGCTTCTCAAGGAGGCGCCGGAGCCGGGCTCGGAGAAGGGGGTCATCGCCGGATACGACATCGAGCAGGAGTTGAGCCGCGGCGGGCAGGGCATTGTCTATAGCGCGATCCAGCGATCGACGAAACGTCGGGTGGCGTTGAAGGTGCTTCGGGAAGGGCCGTTTGCGTCACGGGCCAGCCAGAGGAGATTCGAGCGCGAGATTGAATTGGTTGCGAGCTTCAGCCATCCCAACATCGTGACGGTTTTCGATTCGGGCGTCACATCGGACGGCAATCACTACTGCGTCATGGACTATGTCGAGGGCACGCGTCTGGACGATTTCGTGATTCACGGCAACCTCTCGCTGAAGGCGTTCCTTTCGTTGTTTGCGGATATCTGCGACGCCGTGAACTACGCGCATCAGCGCGGCGTGATTCACCGGGACCTGAAGCCATCGAACATACTCGTGGACGCCGGCGGCACGCCGAAGGTCCTGGACTTCGGTGTCGCTAAACGGATGGCGAGTCCGGATGAGACGCTCGTTACGGCGACGGGCGTGGTCGCGGGGACGCTGCCCTATCTCTCGCCGGAGCAGGCCCGCGGGCAAAACAACGATGTCGATATTCGAAGCGACGTCTACACACTGGGCGTGATG
>JAPULF010000350.1 GCA_027295245.1 Planctomycetota bacterium | reverse complement strand
GAATGACCCGCACGAGGGGGTCAATACCCGGCTGCCTTCGGCGGCATCCAGACATGAGGATCGTGGCGATGAGCACCAAACATCTAGCGGCGTCGATATCGGCAGCGCTTGCCTTGTTGGTCGCAGGGCTGATGGCGGACGAGCCGTCGGTGCGGGCGGCGTTCCTTCCGGGTCCTCCCGGTGGTGTGTTGAGCGGAGGCGACGAGGAAGACGAATCGGAGGTCGACGAGGAATCAGACGCCGGATCGCCGATGCTGTTGACGCCCGAGCAAATCAACCGCATTCGCTACATGGAGCTTCGAGCCATGCGGAACCCGGATGCGAAGTATCCCGACCCGGTGACGGTCAAGATCTCGGTGGATACGATCGAGGAGTTCCTCAAGTCCATGGAGGGCGATCCGATTTTCGAGGGCAGAAGAAAGTTCATGAAGTTGACCCCGCCCCAAAAGCTGCACCAGATTGCGTATTACAAGCGCGCGGAATACGCGGACAAGGTGAAGATCAAATCGGACCCGGCCGTATTCAAGGACTTCAAGCGCAAAGTGATGCCGAAGGTGCTGCGGACGTGCGCAACCGTGGGCTGTCACACCACGACGAGCCGCGAAAACGTCGGTCTTCGACTCTACAAGGATCCCAAGCGGAGCAACTCGACGACCTACACCAACTTCGTGACGTTGAACGACTACGAGTTCGGCGAGGAAGATGCCCCGCTCTTTCTGATCAACCGCGACCTACCGAACGAGTCGATGCTGCTGTCCTACATGCTTCGCAAGGAAGAGGTGATCGCCGGTGAGCGACACCCGGGCAACGTGAAATACCGGGCGGCGTTCCAATCGCGGGGGGCCATCGGTTACAAGAATATTCTGCGATGGATCAGGTCGTTGAAACACCCCGCCGAGGATTACGGACTTCACCCGCAAGAGGACGATGAAGACGGGGACGAGGGGTCCGAGATGGAGTCCGGCGATGACGGCAAGCGGCAAAAGACCGACAGGCCTTCGAAGCCTCGGCGCTGATTCTTCCACGGTCCCGGCGCCGTGAATCCGAGTGTCATCATTACATGCGGCGTTCTGGCGACGATCGTCGCCGCGACCCTGGCGTATCGGCGTCGGCGCGAGTTGGCCGTCCAACGAACCTGGGCCGGGCGTCACGGATGGGACCTCGAATTCCGCGTTGATGATCTCCGCGATCAACTCGATTTCCTTCAGTTGCTTCGGATAGGACACAGTCGCCGCGTGACCCGTGCGTTCAAGGCCGCCGGCCCCACGTATTTGTGCGAATACACCTTTGAAACCGGGGTGGAAAACCGACGCCGCCGGCATTCGTGGCTCATCGTCAGCAGGCAGTGCGATCACGACTTCACCGCGGCAACGTTTACGTCCTTGGGTTGGCTCAGGGACGCGGCCCGGCCCTCGGTGATTCGGGTGTTGCCGATTCCGGACTCGGAGAGCGAGACCGGGCGGGTGGCCCTGGTTCGGGATGAACAGGAATGGTCCGAACGACTGGGTGCCGGGCTGGGGCGTTGGATGGCGAAACAGCCGGCCGCCAGAAACTGGGACGTGCGCGAGGGTTTCGTCGTGGGATATGAGCCCGGGAAGTTGGGTGATGACGCCCTGACATCACTCGCGGCGGACAGCGCGGCGTTGGCCGACCTGCTCTCGGCACCTCAGCCCTGCGTGAACACGGTTTCTAGTTAGGGCCGTCGTCGCCGTCACCCGAGTCGTTTTTTCGGGCAGGCTTGGTGGTGGGATTGTCTGCGGCGGGGGAATTATCGCCGAATGACTGGAACCGCTCCCACCAACTGTTGACGGTATCGCTCGCCGGCGTGCTTTCGGGCTCATCCTCGAACTCATCACCAAAACCGGCGCCGAGCGGGTCGTCGAGATACTTCTTGGATTGGCGTTTCTCACCTCCGGCAGTCACGAAATCGGCTGCAAGCTGTTGTAGCGTGGCGGTAATCAACGGCAGCTTTTCCTTGGCTCCGGCGGTCATGAACGAGTTGATCAGAGGCTTGCGCTGCTCCGGCGAGAGGCTGGGAAGCACACTTGCCATAAAGCGATCGAATGCTTCGTTGTTTTGTCGGACGATCGCGTCGCGTTCGTCCTGGAGCGACGCGGTCTGTTTCTGCAGTTGCTTGTTTTCCTCCTCTTGTTGGCGAACGCGCTCCTCCAGGCCGCGAAGTTGGTTTGCCTGAACGCGAACCTGGGCCTCCTTCTTCATGGACCCCCGGATCGAAAAACCGGCGATCGACGCGATCACGATCAGGACGAAAGCGACCCACAAGGCGCCGCGGTGCTTGGCGGCCGCCTTGCGAAGCAGATAGAACCCGGTGGCCGGCTTCGCGGTGATCGGCTCGCCCTCCAGGTAGTTGCGGAGGTCGTCGCGCAGACCCGGCACTGACTGATAGCGGGCGTCCTTGCTCTTCTGCAGGGCCTTGCAAACGATCGCGCAAAGATCGGTGTCGATCGAGGAATCGATATTGCCGGCGGGCTCCGGTTCGGTGTGGGCGATATGGTTCAGGATCTGGCCAATCGCACCGCTGGTGTCATACGGCATCGCGTTGGTCAGGACCTCATAGAGAACCACCCCGAGAGAATAGACATCCGTCCGCGTATCGATGCCTCCCGGATCACCCACGGCCTGCTCGGGAGACATGTAGGCGGGCGTGCCGACGATTTGGGCCGTCAACGACGTGGTCATGTCGGCAACGCTGCCCGCCTTCGCCAAACCGAAGTCCAGGACATGCGGTTCGCCGTCGCCGTCCACGAGCACGTTGGACGGCTTCAGATCGCGATGGACAATGCCT
Organism: Planctomycetota bacterium; assembly: GCA_027295245.1. Lineage (GTDB taxonomy): Bacteria > Planctomycetota > Phycisphaerae > UBA1845 > UTPLA1 > JAPULF01. The sequence goes on along the minus strand of JAPULF010000350.1, from coordinate 386 downwards.
TTCTGGTGGGCGTGGGCGACCGCGTCGCAAACCTTGATGTACAGCCGCAACTTCGCGGAAATCGACAGAGCGTGCGCCCGGACGTAGTCGGTTAGCGGCAAGCCGTAGATGTGCTCCATGGCATAATACATACGCCCTTCCGAGACGCCGCTGTCATAGATCGGAATGATGTTGGGGTGACGGAGCTGGGCCGCCAGGGCGATTTCCCGCTCAAAGCGATGACGCGCCACATCCGACGCGAACGGTCCTTCGAGCAACACCTTCAATGCCACCACCCGCTTGGTGGATCGTTGCACGGCCTTGAAGACCAGTCCCATGCCGCCGCGCCCGATTTGCTTGCGGACGTCGTATCCCGGAATGTCGGGCAGCGGCGGGCTGCTGTCTTT
>JAPULF010000035.1 GCA_027295245.1 Planctomycetota bacterium | reverse complement strand
GCGCCAATCTGGCGTCGATCAGAATCATCGGGGCGGCCCGATGCGAGGTGTCCAAGCCGAGATCGGCGCGACCTGTCAGACCGGCGGTTGCTCGTCGTCGCGGGTCCAAGCCGGCGGCGCGACGGGGGGCGGCGGGAGATCGGGGGGCGGATGAACGGGGCGGCATTCGGCGAGTTTCGGCGGGCGGCAGTTTGGAATCGGCGATGCTGGAGTATATCGAGGCGCGTGTCGCGCCCAAGGAGGGCCGCCTGGAGGTTCGCTTCGGGGCGAGCAGCCGGCGGGCGCTTGAGCTTCGCCAATCGGATTTCCGATTTCTCATCCATCCGTCGGAGGCGGTTCGCAGCAATCGGCGGCTCGGCCTTCGAAGCTATCGCGTTGACGTGCTGCGGGGTGACGATCTGATCGAGACGGTTCCGGTCGTCGCGGAGGTCACTCTATTGCGCGACGTGGTCGTGGCCCGCAAGCCGATCAATCGCGGCCAGACGATCGTGGGCAGACATGTTCGAATTGACGAACGCCGATTCGACGACTTGTCCAAGGTCGGCATCACGGAATTGTCGGCGGCGATCGGTAAACAGTCCCGTCGGTTCGTCCGGCAGGGTCAGATGCTGAGCGACGATTCGGTCGAGATCCCTGCCACGGTGCTCCGTGGAGAGTCCGTGACGATCTGGCATCGCGGCTCGGGGCTGCAAATCAAGACGTCCGGCAAGGCCCTGGAGGCGGGTCGGCTGGGATCTCGAATACGCGTGCGTCGCGACGGCGCCAGGCGCAGCGCAGAAATCATAGACGCGACAGTAACGGGACCGGGCACGGTCGAGTTGGTGACGGATCGGACGCTGGTTCGCCGGTAAGGCGAAGAAGGCAGAGGGCATGAATAGATATTGGACGGTTGTTGCTTTTGTCGGATTGGCCGCGAGCGGGGCGTTGGGCCAGAGTTCGTCTCTGTATCTGGAGTCTCAGGCCCGCAAGGCACGAGCCGCGGCAGCCACCACGCAGCCCTCGATCAACGGGGCGCTTCGCGTCAACGCCGGTTCGTCGCAACCGCGGATTCAGGACCCAAATCCAGCGCTCAGCGCGGTTTCGCTGACCGGAATTGCACTCCCGGAACCGGCGGTGATCCAAGTACACGACCTGATCGGCGTGATTGTTCGCCACCGGATTCGCTACCAGAGTCGGGGCCGGGCGGAACAGAAGAGCGAATGGGACATCAATGCAAAGCTGGACGCCTGGCTGAAGTTTAGCGACCACAAACTGGGACAGCAGACGTTTTCCCGCGGCAAGCCGGAGATCGCTTTCTCGAGTGAAAACGAGCTGAAGAACAAGGGCACGATGGATCGGCAGGACGTTTTCGAAACGAGGATCATGGCGCAGGTCATCGATGTGAAACCGAACGGCAATCTCGTGCTTATGGCGCGCTCCGAGGTCGAGATCGACGACGAGGTCAAGGTGATCGTGCTTACCGGTCAATGCAACAAGAACGACGTTGCGGCGAACAGGACGGTGACGGACGACCGCGTCTTCGACCTCCGGCTGTACACGTCGACCGAAGGCATGGTGACGGACGGCCTCAAGCGCGGCTGGCTGAAGAAGTTCACCGATCGAGTGAAACCGTTTTGACGGACGTTGAATGAAACGCGAACTGAGACATCTACGAATGACCGTGAAACGACGCGCACCACTAATGCACTTGGGCCGCCGCTTTTGGATGGGGGCGGTGGTGATCCTCTCGCTCCTGGCAGCGGCGCCGCCTGTTTCCGCGGTTCGCATCAAGGACATCACGCACTTGAAAGGCCGTCGCGAGAACCGGCTGATCGGGTACGGATTGGTTGTCGGTCTGAGTGGAACGGGGGACGGCTCGAAATACGAAACGACGATCCTGACGCTTCAAAGCTTGTTGTCGAAGCTCTCGATGCCCGTACCGGCGGTGATGTTGAAGGACTCGAAGAACGTAGCCGTGGTGCTGGTCGATGCGATTCTCCCGGAGAACGGGGTTCGCGAGGGCGACTCGATCGACGTACAGGTGAGTTCGATCGGGGCGGCCAAGAGTCTGTTGGGCGGCCGTCTCGTGATGACTCCGCTTCAAGGTCCGGGGCTCGATCGGGTTTTCGCCTGGGCGGGCGGGTCGATCCGTTTGCCGGATTCGAAGAACAAGGGGGCCGGCGTGATCCGGAACGGCGCCGTGATGGAGGCGGACGTCATTCACAATTATATCAGCCGCGAAGGTCGGATCACGCTTGTGTTGGAGGACCACTTTGCGAGCTGGTCCTGGGCGGCGGCGATTGCCGAGCGCGTCAACGAGGACGCGTCGGAAATCGGGCGGATTCGCCGGCTCGCCAAGGCGGAGGGGCCGAAGAGCGTCGTGGTTCAGATTCCGGAATCCAGCCGGCTCGACCCGGCGGGGTTCATCGCGAGCATTGAACAAATCGAACTGCTGCTTCCGCCGACGGAGGCCCGGGTGGTCATCAACCGTCGGACCGGAACGATCGTAATCAGCGAGGACGTCGAGATCGGGCCGGCGGTCATTTCGCATAACGGGATGTCCATTACGACCGTGCGTCCACCGCGGAAACCCAGCGTGGAGAATCCGGTGGTCGAAGAGCGTTACATGGCGTCGATCAACGCGTCGAGCACGGATACCGGCGGCACGAAGCTCCAGGAATTGGTGGATGCCCTGAATTCGCTGCACGTGCCCGCGAGCGACATCATCGAAATCATCGAAAACCTTTCCCGAGGCGGCAAGCTGACGGGCAAACTGGAATTTTCGGAGTGATCTGTTCTTCATGAATCTCGACATCACATCCGGATACGAGACGGCCCGCAGCCTTGCGGGCGCGGACGGCGAGCAAAAGATCCGCAACCAGGTCAAGGCCCTCGCGGTGAATCCGTTGCGGGAGCGCGTGGGCGAGATCGTGGGGCAGGTTTTCTTCGGGACGCTGCTCAAGCAGATGCAGGCGTCAAAATTCAAGACCGACTATTTCCGCGGCGGCCGCGGCGAAGAGGTCTTTCAAGGACAGCTCGGGATGGAACTGGCGATGCGGGCGGGCCGAGCGCCGGGCAATCCGCTTACGGAGCGTCTGTATGCATCCTTCGCCCGGCGGTACGGCGACCCGGCGGCAACCGCCGCGCACGAATCCGAGTCGACGGCGAACGCCAGTCAGCAATTGAAATCCGGAGACCCGAAATGAACCGCAGTGTCGAACAAGTCGCGAAAGAACTGGCCGGCGTGCTGGAGCAGCACACTGCGTTGCTCGTGTCGTTGCACGCGACGGTGGAAGAAAAGCTCGACGCCATGCGGCGTGCGGACGCCGATCGGATGGTGACGGCATCCGCCCGAGAGGGCGAGCTGTCCGGCCGGATCACAAAGCTGGACCGCCGGCGGCACACGATCGTGTCCGAGTTGTGCGGGTTGGTTGATTTTCCGCCGGTTCGGAATCCCTCGGACATCACGCTTCGGGCGCTGGCCGATCGATTGGAGCCCGTGATTCGGCAGCGCTTGATGAAACTCGCCGCGACGTTGCGCGAAAAGATGCTCGCGGTCGCTGAAGCGAACCGGGTCGTCGAGATGGTCAGTCATGCTATGTCGGACTACTTCAAGGAACTGTTTTCGATCATCGCCCGCGACGACGAGTCGCCCACGACGTATTCGTCTCGCGGACGGTCGAGCGAGCAGGGCAACGTTCGCGTCCAGGACGCGGTGGTATAGGCCGAACCATGGGAATTACGTCATCACTGTTCATTGGCCGGTCGGCGCTGAATGCCTATCAGTCCGCGCTTGCGGTTGTCGGCAACAACGTCGCCAACGTGGCGACGCCGGGCTACACGCGATTGAACCCGAATCTTTCCTCGATTCCGGGACTACCGTCTCCGAGCGGTCAGGTCGGACTCGGCGTTCGACTCGCATCCGTTCGGCGAAACGCCAACGAGGCACTTGAGGCGCGGCTGCGCTCGGCGATTTCGGATCAGTCGTCGGCCGGTGCGGTGCGTGCCGGCTTCCTGCGAATCGAGGCCATCCTGGACCCGCTGGGCGACCAGGATATCGGCTCGCTGATGAGCGAGTTTTTCAACTCGGCCGGGGCCCTGCAGAACAATCCCGACAACGTCGCGGCGCGAGGCGGCCTGGTCAATACGGCCTCGGCGCTGGCGCAGAAGATACGCGATCAGCGCGTGGCACTGCTCAACCAACGCACGGATCTGAATCGCGAAATCGAAGTCATCATCGGCGAGGCGGACCGGATTGCGACCAACATCTCCTCGCTCAACGTTCAAATCGCCTCCGCGGAGGCCGGCTCCGCGGGACAGGCGGGAGGACTTCGCGACGCGCGGAATCAGCTTCTGAGTCGCCTGTCTGAATTCTTCGATGTTACCGTGCGGGAGCAACCCGGCGGCAGTTTCAGCGTCTATCTCGGCAACGAGTCGCTGGTCCAGTCCGGTCTGTCGCGCGGCTTGCAGGCTTCGATCGAGACGGACGCGGACGGGTTGGCGATCATCGTCCCCCGATTCAAAGAGGACAACGGTCTGGTCGGACCTTTCAGCGGCGAAGTCGCCGGATTGGCGAGTGCCCGTGATACGCAGATCGGCGGGTTGCTCAAGCGTATCGACACGTTGGCGATCGCGCTCATTCAAGAAGTGAACAAGATCCATGCGAGCGGGCAGGGCCTTGAGGGCTTCACGACGCTGGCCGGATTGACGGATGTGACCGATCCGGCCCTTGCCCTTTCGACGGCGAACAACGGTCTGAGCCTGATACCCAAGACCGGATCCTTCTTTATCGATGTGAAGAACGATGCAACAGGGGCGGTGGATCGATATCAAATCAACATCGACCTGGACGGCATCGGCGTGGATTCGACGTTGAATTCAGTGGCTGCCGATATCACGGCCAACACGCCGTTGACCGCGACGGTGGACGCCAACGGTCGATTGACGCTGACCGTACCGGCCGGTTCGAGCTTCACGTTTGCCGACGACACGTCGGATTTCCTGGCGGGAGCGGGGCTCAACGTATTCTTCTCGGGCGGCGATTCATCCGACATCGACGTCAACTCGTTGGTGGCCAACAACCTGAATCTGGTTGCCGCCGCCCAGTCCGGGTTTTCGGGCGACGGGAGCAATGCGACCGCGCTGGAGCTTATGGAGAACTCGGCCGTTGCGGCGCTCAACGGCAGTTCGCTCAGCGAGTATTACACGTCCTCGATTGGCGAGGTGGCGGTGAACTCATCGGCGGCCCGGAGCACGGCGGTTGCGGCGACGATCGTATTCGAGTCGCTCTCGGCCCAGCGAGAAAGCATCTCGGGCGTGAATCTGGATGAAGAGGCGGTGTCGCTGATTCGTTATCAACGGGCATTCGAGGGCGCTGCGCGATTCATGGGCGTGGTTGATTCGATGCTGCAGACCCTGTTGACGTTGATCCGGTAGGTGAACCCGGAAACCGTAAGGACGGTTTGAAGTAGAAAGGCGTTTGTCCGAATGGCGATTCCCGGCGGCGGCATTACCCGCGTATCGAACAGCCTGCAGACGTTCTCGCTGTTGACGCACCTTCGCAGCAACAGCGTGAAGATCTTCAGGGAGCAACAGCGGATTGCGAGCGGCGAACGGCTGTTGTCGATAAGCGACAATCCGATCGATGCGGAGAAGATCGTGCGTCTGACGAAATCGCTGGAGAGCCAGGAGCAAATCCTGCGAAATCTTCGTCACGCCGACGGCCAGCTCTCGGCGGCCGATTCCGCCTTGACCGACATTCACGACCTGCTGATTCAAGCGGTGAGTATTGCGAGCGGCCAGGCGGGCAACCTGCACAGTGCGGACGAACGGGCGTCGCAGGGGATCATCATAGACAGCCTGATTCGACAGCTCGAGTCCGTCGGTAACTACCAGTTTCAGAATCAATACCTCTTCGGCGGGCGGGGCGTCCATGAAGCGCCGTTCAGCAGCGACCTCGGGCGGGTGAGCTATGTGGGCGACGCCGGCGAGCGTCGAACGCTGGTCGACCCGCAATTGACGCTTCCGTTCAATCTTACCGGGGCCGAACTCTTCAAGCTGCACGAACCGTTCGCCGGGGGGTATGCCCAATTCAACGTTCAGCTATCCGCCGATACGCGATTGAGCGAGTTGGACGGAGCCGTGAATTCCGGACTGAGTTTCGGCCCGATTCGGGTGACCGAAGTCGGACCGGCTATTACGTTCGATACGGATTTCAGCGGGGCCGAGACCGTGGGCGACGTGATGGCGCGTTTCAATGCCGACGCCGCGACGGCCGGCACCACGCTGACGATGACTCTCAACGGCGGGGCGTTACAGATCACGTCGGGGGGGGGCAACAACATTCAAGTCGCGGAAGTCGGCAACGGGACCATGGCCAGGGACCTCGGGATCGCGAAGACTACCGCCACGCCGCTGGTCGGCGACGGTCTCAATCGGCGCATCACGGTCACGACCGACATCTCCGACCTGGGACCGGGGTTCTCTCTTCCGAATGGAGTCGTCATCTCCAACGGCGCATTGAGTGCGACGGTTACCTTTGCGGGGGCGACGACCGTTGGCGCGGTACTGAACGAACTGAACAACTCCGGCGTCGGCATACGAGCGTCGCTCAATGCCGACGGGGATGGGATCGTCATCGAAAACGTAATCGCGG
>JAPULF010000349.1 GCA_027295245.1 Planctomycetota bacterium | reverse complement strand
CGGATTCCTGGTCTGAAATGCAACGACGCGGGTCCAACCCTTTTCGGCGAACAGACGCCGCGTCTCGCTGGGACGCAACACGAATTGTCCATACTCCGGATGCTTGGGCTGAGGAAGGACCTCGACTTCGCCGCCCAAGAGCATCTCCCGCGAATCACCCATCACCATCTTGCCGCCGGGATGGTCCGTCCGCTTGGTTTGATAGACGCATTCGATGTACTTGCCCTTCTCGAAGGGGAAGACGTCGTCGATCCGCAAAGTGCCCACCGTCTCGCCTGAGCTATTCTGCAACTGAACCTTCTGACCCGCCGAAAGCGTCGAGGCCCGGTCCGCCGACACCGGAAACGAAATCGGAATCGTCCAGGCGTAATCCCGGTCGTCATGCCGGACGACGCCTTGATCCAGGCTGCGATGCCACGCTTCTTTTCCCATCGGACCCGTCAGAGGGCTCAACGCCCCGTCGCCAAAGCGGTATAGGCTCGACAAGTCCGCATCCGCGATGTTCACCGACGGCAACGACTTCGCCTCCGACAGGAAATCCGTGGTTCGTTCCGCGGCCACCGTCCGATCGACAGGGGCTTGCAATCCACCGTGAACGGCAATCAAATCTGACATATCTGGGAATACCTTTCTGCACATCTACGTGTTTGTGGCAATCGGGGAACGGCACCTCGCGGATCGGTGCCTTTATCATCGTGAGGAACGTCCGGCTCGGAACCAGCCAGGTTGCGCCAAGTCCTGCAGAACACTTCGTTCTCAAACCCCGCAATCCGCGAACGACAGGACAAATAACGGGTTCGAGTGAACGACATGATACTGTGAGGGTCGAACGCGTACAACCACACCGACCGCTCGTGTGGGCACAATCGAGTCGCTAGGAGACCCGGCATTCCGGGCTCGCTAAGACAAGAGCCCCGGATGCCTGGCGGCCGGGGCTCTCGGACTACAACGCTTCAGATTGGGTTCGGGCCGAAAGCCCTCGTCCCATCCCTGCTACTTCATCGCGCTGGGCGATCCGGACGAATCGCTTTTCTTGGGCGATTTGTAGTTCTGCACCGTATGCGTGACCCACCGGTCGCCGGAAAAGCTCGAACAGGCAGCGCTGGATTGGAAGAAGTCCAGCTTCGCAACCACGGGGCCGAGCTTGGCCAGCAACTGCGGGATTGCGTTCATGATCGCCTGGCCCTCGGGCGGCAGGTTCTGGGCCCCCATCATGCCCATCATCCCCATCCCCATCGTCATCATGCCCACGAACTCCTGCAGCTCCTCTGCCATGCCGCTCTCGTCGTTGAAACTGACGGAATCCACCGAGCCCGACTTGGGAACCAGACCCTCGACCTTGAATCGATCGTTCGTGGTGATTCGCGGATGGTCGCCACTCCCGGTCTCCACGCAGATCTTTACGAACTTGGCGGAAGATCCCAGTATCAAGTGGCCTTCCGTGCAACCCCAGACCGGCGCGGCCCCCCCGCCCATCATCATCATCATCGGGTGGTTGATCTGCATGAACTTCTTCTTGCCGGCAACCGTGACCGGCGTCATCATGAATTGCTGCTGGCCGAGGAGTCCGTTGACGTGTTCAATCATGCGGTTGACTTGCGTTCGCATCTTGTCCTCGTCACGCACCTTGAACATGAGGACGAAGTCGTTGCCTTTGGCAAAGGCCATCATCGGACCTTCGATGAGTTCGAGCAGGTCTTTGTCGATATCGAATTCCCATTCCTCCTGCAAGTCGGCCCATTCCGCCAGTGCCTCTTCCGAATCGGGAATGTTCGTCTTGACAAAGTTCAAAACGTAGCGGTACATCGCCGACCAGTCGATGCCCGACGAGCACCAGAACGACTCCGCCTCCGCCGGAACGAACTTGTCGAAGTCCCCCACCGTCTGACCGTTCACGAACACGGGATAGAACGGGCTGCTCTTGGCGTTCGGAGTCAAAGCCGATACCGTGTCGGTGAACACGCGATATCCTTCCGTCCACTCGACCGTCGCGCTGTAATCGCAGATCGAGATGTCCTTGATGACGCAAGCCGCGAGTTTCGCGAACGTCTGTGCATCTTCATCGTCGCCGGCAATACCCGTTCCGACCTCGATCATGCCCGAAACCCCCCGAAAAAACGCGGTGACATCGAAGAACACGATCGAGTCCTCCGCCTCCGGTAAATCCTTGAATGCACCCTTGAATCGCTTGGTATTGACGAGGGCCTCCGCCTCGGAAGATCGCTTCATCATTTCGACGCTGTCGTTCGCGAGCCCCGGCCCGGATATCGACATGATGACCACGTCGCCGCGATAGCCGACTCCGATGATAGGGATCTGAGGCGCTTCCGGCGCGGGTTTGACACCCAAGTGTGCGAAAGTTACATCGCCGACCTTGGACTCGGCGACCGAGACGACTCCTTCGTCTGCCCCGAGTTCCTTCGCCAGCGACGCGACCTGATCCAGAATCGCCTTGAGCGACGTATAGTTAGACTTGGCCTTCTTGGCGTCCATGCGCATGAGAAGCACACCCTCGTAGGGGCTCCCACGCATGAGCATTTGCGGCTTGAATCGACCCGAGTATACCATTTCCTTTGCGCACAAGTCGCCCCAATCGACAGCCCCGCCCAGTTCCAGAAACCGTTCCACGACTTCCTCGACCTGATCCAGGTCCTCGTCCGGAACCGCGTCCGTGATCATGTCGAATACATCCTCGACGATCCCGCTGTCGTGGAACGCCTTGGTGACTTCGCCCCAATAGTCATCCAGGAACTTCCGCTCCGGATTGGATCGTGCCGCCACCGTGACAAAAACGTCCGAGGGCACAAACCGAATAAGCGGAAACTTCGAAAGATCCGTTTCGGCTTTCGCCTCCAACGGAACCATCAACCCCGCCATAACCGCCATCAACGCAAGACTGCGTCCCATCCGAACCGTCGGAAATCTCATCATTCGAACTCCCTTTAGAACCACCAGTTAATCCAGAGCCCGCGAGTCGATCGTCGCATTCGACCGACCTGCCATCGACTCACGGGTAAATGACGCGCAAGTGTTCCTGGGCTGCAAGGCCCCATCCGTAAACGATACAGGTTACCCGGCCTCACGCACGAGAGGGCGGAGCCCACCGAACCGGACCCAGCCCAGGACGAGGCCGCCGGCGACAGGGTTCGAGACGAGACGCCTCCCGAATTGCCCAAATACACCCATCAAACCAGTTGGTTGGCATTTCGCGAATGGGTGTTGGCAAACGGGCGGCGGGCTGCCACCGCAACCCACGATCCAACTTCGGAAAACTACTTGATGGGTCCAGGCAACGGGCCGGGCTCCGGTCAAACCCCACAGCCGCGTTGCCGCGTCAGTCTACTTGCTGGTCCCGTTTCCTCACGACCTCTACGGCACGATGCCGCGGAGGCTTCCAAACGCGCCCGGCAGGACTCGAACCTGCAACCTACTGGTTCGAAGCCAGTTACTCTATCCAATTGAGCTACAGGCGCCGCTCGATTCGATGAAAGACTAGCACTTTGCCCCCCATTCGACAAGGGCCGCCCGACGAGCCGCCGCAATTCGGCCGAGATCCGCAAGTCGCGTCGCTCGATCTCGCGACAAATCCGGAAGAGCCGCGAGGAATTCATCAATGTCCGCGCCGTTGACGACACCATCTCCATACATGTCGTTCAGCAAGATCTGATCCGCATCCCGGTCCGTGCCGAGCAGCACCGCAACCATCGCATCGTTCAAGCCCATGTGAATGATCAATTCGTTCTGCGATTTGCAACTGTCGCCTCCGGCGAGCCCCAGCCGTGCCGGCATCAACTATCTGACGCCCGCACGGCTTGGAGA
>JAPULF010000348.1 GCA_027295245.1 Planctomycetota bacterium | reverse complement strand
AATCAGGCGGCCGTCGGAGTGATCGTAAAAACCGCGGCCCGACTTTCGTCCCAGATGTCCCTCGGACACGAGCTTCTTCTGAATCGGACTCGGCGTAAAGCGCTTGGGTTTGCCGAAGCCGTTGTACACCGTTTCGGTGACGCGAAGGTTTACGTCCAGTCCGATGAGGTCGAGCAATTCGAACGGACCCATCCTGAAGCCGCCGACATCGCGCACCGCGGCGTCGATCGTCAGGACATCGGCCTCGCCGCTTTCAAGCAGGCGCATGGCCTCCAGGTAGAAGGGGCGATTGACACGGTTGCCGATGAACCCCGGCGAGTCCTTCACGAGGACGGCCGTCTTTGAAAGCTTCGTGCAGACCGCCCGGGCACCCACCACGGCTTGGTCGCCCGTTTCCGGCCCGCGGACCAATTCGATGAGCTTCATCACCGGGGCCGGATTGAAAAAGTGCATGCCGATGAAACGATCGGCGTTTTTCAGCCCGTCGGCGATCTTGGCGATCGATAGGCTCGACGTGTTCGTGGCGAGGAGCGTCCGAGGCGAAACGACACCGTCGATCTCCGAGAATATCCGGCGCTTGAGGGCGAGGTCTTCGGGGACCGCTTCGATGATGCACTCCACGTCCTTGATGTCGCTGAGCCCCGCGGCGACGTGGAGGCGCTCGACGATCGCGTCGCGCTCGACTTGAGAGAGTTTGCCCTTGGCGAGCTTACCGTCAAGTCGCTCGCGTATTCCCTGGTATGCGTCTTTGACAAGCTGCTGATCCGTGTCCAACGTCTTGACGACAAAGCCCGCGGTCGCCGCGGCCTGGGCGATGCCCGCCCCCATGGTTCCCGATCCGATGATGCCGATCACTCGTTCGCTGTCACTCACCTGTGAACTCCGCCGGGCGCTTCTCGATGAACGCCCTCACACCCTCGTTGTAATCCTTCGTTCGGCCCGCAATGCCCTGCATGTGGGCCTCATACTCCAGTTGGGCCGCCAAGTCGTTCGTCAGCGACGCGTTGATCGCCCGCTTGGTCAGGCCCATGCCCTTGGTCGGACCCTTGGCGAGCCTCTCGGCCCACTCTCGGGTCGCAGCCGCCAGTTGGTCCGGTTCGGCGACCCTGTTGACGAGGCCCAATTCTAACGCGGATTCCGCCGAGATGGGATCGCCCAGCCAGGCGATCTCCAGGGCCTTGGCGTGCCCCACCAGCCGCGGCAGTGTCAACGTCATTCCGCTGTCGGGCACGAGTCCGATGCTGCCGAACGCCACGACGAACTTCGCCTTTGTCGAGGCGATACGCAGGTCGCACGCCAGGGCAAGGCTCCATCCGGCCCCCGCCGCCACGCCGTTCACGCTGGCGATCGTCGGGATCTCCATCTCCCGAAGGGCGGTGACGACGGGATTGTAACGCCTTCGCAGCGCAGCGGTGAAGTCCATGGGACCGTCGCCGGCGCTGGCGGACTTCAGGTCCTGGCCGGCGCAGAATGCCCGACCGGCGCCGGTCAGGACGAGACACCGCACGGCCCGGTCGCGGGCGACGCCCTGGAGTTCCTTTTGCAGCTCGGCCGTGACACGTTCGTCTATCGCGTTCAAGTCGTCCGGCCGATCGAGTGTGATCGTGCGTACGTTGCGTTCGTCGGAAACTGAGATCGTTTCGTATTCCATCGTGCGTCTCCGTTCTCTCCGCTTTGATCATCTGCGAAACGGCAAGCCGGGTCGGGCGGCGAGGCGGTGGCAGATCATTTCCCCTTGTACTGTGGCTTGCGCTTCTCCATGAATGCCTTCATGCCTTCCTTCTGGTCCTCGGTGTCGAAGAGCATGTAGAAGGCCTTCCGTTCGTACTCGATCCCCTCCGAGAGGGGGGTTTCGAACGCCTTGTTGATCGTATCCTTGGCGATGCGCACCGCGATCGGTGGTCGCTCGGCGATCTCCTTCGCGAGATGGACGGCCTCCTCCAGATAAACCTCCGCCGGAACGACGCGCGTCAACAACCCGGCATCGAACGCCTCCCGTGCAGTCATAAACCTACCGGTCAGGATCATCTCCATCGCACGGGCCTTGCCGATGGCCCGCGTCATCCGCTGCGTACCCCCGGCGCCGGGAATGACCCCGATGTTGATCTCCGGCTGGCCGAATCGGGCCGTCTCGGAAGCGACGATCATGTCGCACAGCATGGCCAGCTCGCAGCCGCCGCCCAAACAGAACCCGCTGACCGCCGCAATGATCGGCGTGCGCACGCTCTTGATCCTTCCCCACCGCGCCAGGTTGTTCCGCTCGTACATGTCGACGACCGACGCCTCGGCCATGTCGCCGATGTCCGCTCCGGCGGCGAATGCCCGATTCCCCGCGCCGTGAATGACGATGCACCGGACGTTTGGATCGGCGTCATGCCCTTCGAGTGCTTGTATGAGCTGGTCCATCAACTCGATGTTGAGGGCGTTGAGAACCTTGGGCCGGTTGAGGGTGACGATGGCGACGTGGTTGTCGAGTTTCGAGAGGATCGGGTCATCCGACATGGCATGGTTCCTGAAACCTGAGTGTAATCCAAGACACGGGGCGCTCATTCAACGCGCTATGCACTTTGACCGAACCAGCGACGAAGACAATCTCGTGTCTTCAAGAATGTCCGGTCGGTGCAGCGTTCGACACTGATGGTGCGCGCAAGCGTGGAATAATACGCGGACGACCGAGGTCTGTTGACCAGTTTCAAGGCCTGCTCCATTGCTTCCTTGGGACGCTCCGGCTTTCCCGTCCGTCGATTGGATGACGTCTTTGGCCAAACCTCATCGTTATCGTGGAGCCACGCTCGAAGATCCGGCTCTCGACCGGCCCACCCCAATACTTGATCGACTTCGGGTGAATCGCTCCAAACCCAGACCTCAAGCTCCGGATCCAGGACCAGGGCTGCGGCCCGATCGTCCCAGCCGTTCGTGGACAATGCCCGTTCAACCTCGGCCTCCAGTTCGGTCGCCTGACGCGCCTCCCGGCCGCTTCCTTCGCGGTCAAACATGACCAGGGCGTGCTCGAAGTTGGAAGATTGTGACCGCAAGAAGGTGTGGGACTTTCTCAAGCACCCGGGATCACGTTCGGGATGCACGTAGATTTCCCAGCGGATTTCTCTAGTGCCGAACGCCAGATGTCTGCCCAGGAGTCCTGCAAGTGCGGATTCCATGTTCTTGTCGGCCACGAGTGCCACGAGGTCTTTCTTGTCGGTCACCCGAGAACACCTCCGGCGAACAGCACGCCAAGGGTTTCTTCACCCTTCCAGTCCTTCAATCGAGGATGACGGTTGCCGGGAACAATATCCGTGGCGCCATCGTCAGACTTGGCGAAACAAAGAACATCCTCGGGCTTGACCGAGCTAAGAATGACCGGGGAGTGGGTAGCCATCAGGATTTGGGCGTTGTACGCGGATGACAAGGATTGGAACATCGTTTCGACTGCGCGGGGATGTATCCCGTTCTCGGGCTCTTCGATGAGATAGACGCCTGAAAACTCAGTCAAATAAGCCGGAAGAGTCAACGCTAGCAGCCGCAATGTGCCGTCGGAGGACATCCAGGACGGCACGTCAAATCCTTGCCTGTGCTCAAGCTGCAAGTACCGATGTCTGTCCTCATCCCGGACGACGGTTCTAATGCCTTGAAGATCCGGCAATGCTTGCTGCAAGTGGGCAATCCAATCATGGAAGCGTTCCGGAGCCTTTTGTTGCAGTGCGTGGATCATCCACGGTAGATTCGATCCATCTGACTTGAATTCTCGGGCTTGACCCGGCGGGCTGGCTTTTCGAATCAGAAGGCTGTTCAGGATAAGCTGTTGAACTCCCTCGCTCATCATGTTTTTGAACCAAGTTGCCGCCGGGAAACGTGTTTCGTCCTCAGGGAGATTTGCAAGTGTCGATCGGCGTGGTCCAAGCTTGAATGCCGGGACCCAGCCGCCCCCGCCGGATTGACCACGCTTCTCCGGATAGTAATTGTCGTCTTGATTCGGTCGCTTGCTGAATACCGTCTGAACGCCCTTCGGCTTCTTCTTCAGCGATGTGATGATACTCTCCGGGGCTTTTCGGGGTGCCGGGAAAAGGTCGAGTTGGCGATCTTGGCTCTCTTCATTCCGATTTTTGAGCAGACCGGTCTCAGCAAGAATCGAAATTGTAGTAGTTTCCGGATCGATGCCGACAGCCAGTTCGTAACGAAAACAGCGGGAATGTCGTCGGGGCGAATCGTTGCCTTGCTCGTCTGGAATCGCCGCTTCGACGGCCAGTTCGAAGCGC
>JAPULF010000347.1 GCA_027295245.1 Planctomycetota bacterium | reverse complement strand
GGCATTCACGGCGATGCTCCAGGGCTTCGGCGATCTTTCCCTGACTGTCCAGAATCTCCGCGAAATGACTCGACTGCGTGGCCAACTTTTCCCGGATCCTGGCGTCATTGGGCTTATGCTCGGCGGCGGCGCGGAGGACGCGCCGGGACTCGAGCGATGCCTCGAATGCTTTATCGAACTCGCCCGCCTGCAAATGCTTTGCTGCACGGATGAAGTGGCACTGGCCCAGGTTGGCCAGCACATCGGCGTTCCCCGGCAACTTGCGGTTGAGGCCCTCATAGAGGTTCAGGGCGCGGCCGTAGTACTCGTCGGCCTCATCCTGCCGGCCCAAGGACAGAAGCAGTTCACCGGTCCGGTTGTAGGCAGCCCCCAAGCGGAACTGCCATTCCATTTCGTTTGGCAACGCCTCGCAGCCGGCCTTCAGGAACTGAACGCCGGTGAGGTAACTCTTAAGGGCGCCTTCCGGGTCGCCGAGATTCGCGGTTCGAGGATCGCCCTGCACATCGCCGAGCTCAACATAGGCGGTGCCGAGTTCGCTCTGTAGTTGCGGATCGTCGGGGTCCAGGTCTTCCGCGACGCTGCTGAGGTATTCGAGGGCCTTGGTGACAAGGAATTCGCGGGCGGGAGTCGCGCCTGCCAACGGTCTGAGCAGTTCATCGAATTCGAAGATCAGGGTGCGAGTGAGAGTGCGGACTTCATTCAAACGTCGCTCGGCACGTTCTCGCTGTCTGGAAGCCACGGCGGCCTGCCGGCTTGTCGCAATGATGCCCGAGACGAGTAGAACGAATATGACCGCGACGCCGAGCACGAGTCCGCGATTTCGCCGGGTGAACTTCTGCAGTTGATACATGGAGCTGGGCGGGTGGGCGGTGATCGGCTCGTCCTTGAGATGCCTGCGGATGTCGGCCGCCATCTCCGCCGCCGAGGCATATCGCCGGGATGCATCTTTCTCGAGCGCCTTGGCGACGATGACGTCCACATCACCGCGGAAGACCGTATTAATCGAGCTGAGCCGCTGCGGGTCGACCTCCTGGATGACGCGAACGATATCGGGAATGGAGCGGCCGATCAGATCGTGCGGAAGTCGCCCGGCCAGGAGTTCGAAGAGCACGACACCCAGTGCGTAGATGTCGCTTCGAACGTCGAGTTCCTCCAGATTACAAGAGACCTGTTCGGGACTCATGTACGTGATCGTGCCCATGAGCTGTCCGGCGTGGGTTTGAATCGTTGTCACCTTGAGGTCGGCATTCGTGACACGAGCGATGCCGAAATCCAGAATCTTCGGACTTCCATCGGGTGTGATCAGGATGTTGTCCGGCTTGAGGTCGCGATGGATGATGCCTTTCTGGTGTGCATGGTGTATCGCATCACAAATCGAGGCAAAAAGCTCCAACCGATGCCGCGTGTCGAGGTCCGCCGCGGCCGCATACGTGGTCAGCGGGCGACCGTCGACCAGTTCCATCACAAGGTAGGCCTGCCCGCCCTCTTTCCGATCGAGCCTGCCCATGTCGAAGATCTGCGCGATGCCCGGATGTTTGAGTCGGCCTAGGATTTCCGCTTCCTGCCGAAACCGCCGAAGCATTTGGCCGGAGACCGCGTGGCTGGCGAGGATCTTGAGCGCCACGCGTCGATGGGGTTGATCCTGCTCAGCCTCGTAGACGATGCCCATCCCACCCCGTGCTATGAGGCGGATCGGCCGGTAGCGTCCAATCTTCGGAGGCAGTGCATCATCATCCATATCGACCGCATCGTCGGCAAACGCATCGCGCAAGGCATCCAGTGCGATTCCCGGGATCGATTGCGTTGCGTTCCGGGGCTCTGGGCTATCGCAGGCAAGGAGGGATTCGACTTCCGCTCGCAGATCGACGTCGCCGGCACAGGCTTGATCCAGGAATGCAGCACGTTTGTCCTCTGCGCATTCAACGGCCTGCTGAAAGAGTTCGCTGACGCGCTGGTATCGGTTTTCGCTCACGGTTTGCTCGCACCGCTGAGTTCACGTTTCAAGAACGCCCTGGCCGTTCGCCAATCCAATTCGACCGTGCGGCGGGAGACCCCCAGGAGATCGGCGATCTGCTGAGTACTCTGTCCCGCCAGAAATCTCAGTTCGACGATGCGCCCCTGTCGTTCGTGTAGCTTCTCGAGCTTCACAAGCGCTTCTTCGAGCTCGAGCGGATCCAATTCGGCGGCCGAGGTGAGGGCAACCTGCTGGCTGATGGTGACGCGCTTCCAGTCGCCTCCGCGCTTCTTTGCAAGATTGGCCCTGGCGCTGTCGGTCAGAATATGACGCATGACTTTGGCGGCGACGTCGAAGAAGTGCTCTCGAGAAGTCCATTCGGGCCCTTTCATGGCCGCGATTCGCAGGTAGGCCTCATGGACGAGGGCAGTGGGCTGCAGTGTGTGATCGCGTCGTTCTTGACCGAAGAAAGAGCCGGCCAGGCTACGAAGTTCCTTATAGACCAGAGGCAGCAGCCTGGCGACGGCGGAACGATTGCCCTCGCCGACCTGATCCAGCATGGCGGTCAGGCGTTGTGGGATACCATTTTCCATCGCGCTCTCCCCCCTCCAAAGTGCAGTATATGCGATAACTCCTTGTCATACAAAGCTCTACCGTTTTCGAGCCCCTTCGCCCAAATACTTGTTTTTTCTTTGCGCAGGCGACCGTCGGTTCTCGCGATGTGGTTGTCCGAGCGAGTTCTGGCGACCGCGGGAATGCGATTGCGGACCCACCATGAACGAGGACGGAGCAAGGAGTCCGGAGCCATGAACCCTGAGGTAGGGCACAACAAAGTTAGAGGCATCAAATCGGGGTTCGCCGGCGCCGCGCGGTTGATGAGGGTTTGCTCGGCAGCGAGGATGAACGCGTTCGGCGTGAATCTGTGCGGCTGCGATTTCTCGCGGTTCGGCGCGACCGCGTTCCTTACCGGACCACCATTAATCGCGGTGTTTCGTGGTTGCAGGTGAAGAAGCATGAATGACTGGAAGTGTCTGATGATTCGAAAGGAACCGCCCATGTTGAAGCGCCAATTGCACCAAAAGCGCTGCATCTTGTTCTCGCTCGTCGCCGTTCTGGTCGTATCCGCGGTTGGGTCCGGCCAGGCAATGGCCCAGATCATCACCGCGATGATCGACAATACCGGCGACGGCGCGGGCAATTCCCTTCTTCGACCTCATGGCATCACCGTGGACGCCGCGGGCAACGTCTACGTGTCGGGTTTCTTCAGCAGCAACGCCTTCAAGATCACGCCCGGCGGGGTCATCACCAAGATCATCGACGCGGCCGGCGACGGCGCGGGCCATGGCCTTACCATTGCTTCCGGCATCGCCGTGGATGCCGTGGGCAACGTCTACGTGACGGGGGTGCTCAGCCACAACGCCTTCAAGATCACGCCCGGTGGGGTCATCACCGAGATCATCGACGTGTCCGGCGACGGGACGGGTAATATCCTTCTTTTTACTGAGGGCATTGCGATGGACGGCGCGGGCAACGTCTACGTGAACGGTGGCAACAGCCACAATGCCTTCAAGATCACGCC
>JAPULF010000346.1 GCA_027295245.1 Planctomycetota bacterium | reverse complement strand
AAACCAGACTTCGCGATGTAGAGGGCCCGGCCCGCGGCAAGCCGGCGAAGCGAAAGACCCGTTCATCGGCCGGGCGCAAGTTCGTCAGGACAAAGCCCGGCACGAAAAAGACCGCCGCCAAAAAAACGCGATCCAAGTCTCGAAAACGGAGATAACGCGAACGGCCCGAATCTGACCGATCGCATGGGACATCCTTCATGAGCACCGCAACACAAAATCCTTTTTTCTCGACGCTCGGCACGCCCCCGAACTTCATTCGAGACGTTCAGGCCTTCACCGCCCGCATGGCCGCCATGCCGCGCGTCATGGAGATCGCCCAAAACGTCAAGGTGGGGACCACGCCGCACGAAGTCACACACAGCGAGGACCGGCTTCGTGTGCTTCACTATCAATCGGATGTCGAAAAGGCCCATCGAACGCCGCTGTTGATCGCGTTCGCCCTGGTCAACCGACCGTACATCCTGGACCTGTTGCCGCACAAGAGCGTCGTTCGGCAATTCTTGAATCGCGGGTTCGACGTCTACCTCATCGACTGGGGCGTCCCGACCGCCAACGATCGGCACCTCACCCTGGAAAACTACGTCGAACGCTACATGCACAACGTCGTCAATCACGTCCGGAAACGCAGCGGCGAGGACCAAATCTCGCTCATGGGGTACTGCATGGGCGGGACCCTGTGCGCCATGTACACGTCGCTCCACCAGGACTTGATTCGAAACTTCATTCTCATGGCCGCCCCGATCGACTGGTCGGATCGCGAGTCGCTTCTCTCCGTCTGGACGGACGAGAAGAACTTCGACGTGGACAAGATGATCGACGTCTTCGGAAACGCCCCGCCCTCCTGGCTTCAGTCGTCGTTCGCGATGCTCAAGCCGGTGACGAACTTCATGGAGAAGTACGTCGGATTCTACGAGCGGATGACGGACGAGACCTTCCTGGAGGAGTTCTTTGCGATGGAGACCTGGGCGAACGACAACATCCCGGTCGCCGGCGAGACGTTTCGCCAATTCGTCAAGGACTGCTATCAGAAGAACCTGCTGGTGCAAGGCAAGTTGATGCTCGGCAAGAAACGCATCGACCTGTCGAAAATTGAGTGCCCGGTCCTGAACCTGGTCGCCAGCAGGGACCACCTCGTCCCGTGCGGGCAGAGCCTGCCGTTCAACGATTGCGTCGGTTCGACGGACCGCAAGGCGATCAACTTTCCGGCCGGGCACATCGGCCTGGCGGTGGGCGGCAAGGCCCAGCGAGAGCTATGGCCCAAGGTGTGCGACTGGCTGGCGGAGCGCTCGGACGAAGTCTGATATCTATTCACCCGTCGGCCCGAGCCGGACCGCCGACCGGACATGTCGTGCCGGGGAGGAAACCCATGGAACTCAAAGATAAGACAATGGTCATTACCGGCGGCGCCAGCGGAATCGGGTTTGCCACCTGCGAGGCCCTCATGAAGGAGGGGCTCGAGGGAATCGCGGTGGTCGATCGAAGCGAGGCCGTGAACGACGCCTGCCACCGCCTCAACTCGGAGGCGGGCGGCGCCCTCTACCACCCGTACATCGGCAATGTCACATGCGAGGACTTCCGACGATCCGTGTTCGCCGACCTGAAGAAGCGCTTCGGAGTCGTACACATGTGCGTTCCGGCCGCGGGCATCACGCGCGATCGGCTCGCGGTCAAGATAAATCGCGACACCGGCGCCTCTGACTTGTACTCGGTCGAGGAGTTTCGATCGGTAATCGAGATAAACCTGCTGGCCCCGATCTACTGGGCGATGGAATCGATCGCGACGATGGCCGAGGACCGTCATCGCCGGGGCGTGGGTCGCTGGGACCCGAAGGAACTCGTACAGGGCGCCATCGTCTTGATCGGCTCGGTGTCGTCCGCGGGCAACAAGGGGCAAATCTCATACGCCACCACCAAGGCGGGGTTGGACGGGGCCCAGGCAACCCTGGCCAAGGAGGCGATTTTTCACGGCGTTCGTTGCTGCATCATTCACCCGGGCTACACCGACACACCCATGGTCCAAGCGCTCGGCGACGAGATGATCAACGAGATGATCCTTCCCAACACCTTGCTTCGCAGGCTGTTGCGCCCGGATGAAGTCGCCGAGGGGATCGTCTTCATGCTGCGGAGTTCGGCCGCCAGCGGTTCGCTGTGGCTGGACGCCGGGTGGCATCCGGCCACGTGATCGTCGGTAATGCGCATCGCCGGGCGACGCACCCTTGTCCACTTCTCGATCCGTTTCACACCTGCGCCAAACTAAACGGTCTCCAACCGTAGACAGGGGGGCACTGGTATAGGTTCAGAAAAGGCGAAGTTAACAGGGGAGCATCGGCGTCTCGCCGGTGCGTATCCGCGCTTTGCAGAGGTCACACGCCACCAGTCCCCGCTGCGCTGGAAATGCCACCCGGCCGCAGAAAGCAACTAATACCAGTGCCAACAGGGGTGCAAATGATGGACTCCTGCGCTGACTCGAGTTAACATTGCATGCGTTGACGCACGTCAGTTCGCGTAGACCGACTCGCAAGCCGATTCCCGGCGCGCTGAAATCTCGAGTCGTCGTGGTTTGAATCGAAAACTCGCGGGAGGAGACCCATCATGGGCGTTCTGGACGGAAAGACCAGCTTGGTTACGGGGGCGTCGCGTGGGATCGGACGGGCGATCGCGATGGCGTTGGCGGAAGCGGGTTCGGACGTCGCCCTTAACTATTTCACCAGCCGCGAACCCGCCGAGGCGGCGGCCGACAAGATCCGTGCCATGGGTCGCCGGGCGGAGATATACAAGGCAAACGTCTCAAACCCCGATGAAAACGACGAAATGGTGGCCAAGTTGCTGGACGACTTCGGACCGGTGCAGGTCGTGGTCAACAATGCCGGGATCACCCGCGACAAGTCCTTCGTCAAGATGGATCGATCCATGTGGCAGGAAGTCCTGGATGTCAACCTGACCGGCCCCGCCATGATCATCCACCGCCTCATCAAGCCGATGATAGAGACCGGCGGCGGGCGCATCGTCAACATCACCAGCATCGTCGGGCAAATGGGCAACTTCGGGCAGGCCAACTACGCCGCTGCCAAGGGCGGACTCATCTCCTTGACCAAGACCCTGGCCCGGGAATTCGCGCGAAAAAACGTCACGGTCAACGCCGTGGCCCCCGGCTTCATCGAGACGGACATGATGGCCGACGTGCCGGAGAGTGTCCTGGACCAGGTCCGCAACGTGACGCCCATCGGACGGTTGGGCAAGCCCGAGGAAGTCGCCGCGGCGGTGGTCTTCCTGGCCTCCCCGGCGGCGTCCTTCATCACCGGCGAAGTACTGGGCGTCAACGGCGGGATGTACATGTAGCCGGCAGCCGGCGGTCAGTCCGGTTCATCCGCCGTCACGCTCTGCATCTTCACCCTTTCGAGAAACACATCGGGTGCGGCGGCCTCGTGCTGTTCAAGGCGTTGCCTGGCGAGTCTGCAATAGTCTTCACTGATGTCGATGCCGATGAACCTGCGCCCCGACGATCGGGCCGCGACACACGTCGCCCCGGTTCCGTTGAACGGATCGAGGACGATGTCGCCGGAGAATCCCTCCGACGGAACCGCCTTGAATGTATACATCAGGATCAATCGCTGCGGCAGAACGACGGGGAACGGCGCCGGATGGGCCCCGGCCCGGGCGACATCCTTCGGGTAGATGGGCCAGACCTGCATGGTCAGGTTGAGCCAGTGCCGTTGCGACAGCCTGCTGGCCTCCTTGATCGTCTTGGCAAGCTTTCGCGGCCGACCCGGCTTCACGAGCACGTTGATAAATTCGATCGTGTTGTCCTCGTACAGGTTCGGCGGGAACGGGTAGCTGCCGAACATCTTCACGCTGGTCTGTTTCTGCCAGACGAAAAGGCCGTATCGTTCAAATCGGCAGAGTTCGTCGTTCAGGATCGACGCCTCGATGTCGTTGTTCAGGTTTTTCAGGTGTCGGGTGTGCGATTCGTTCATCTGCTTCTTGG
>JAPULF010000345.1 GCA_027295245.1 Planctomycetota bacterium | reverse complement strand
CCCTGCCGCACGGCGAACATCGCACACAAGAGCACCATCACTGCAACGAACAACGAGAAAATCATGACGCGATTCTCCGTACGGGGCCGCCCGACTGCGTTTCGACATCATCGCCGGGCTTTTGCAGCCGCCGGCTCCTTGGTGACGCGAAGCACTTCGTTGATGCTGGTGATCCCGTCATACACCTTCCGCAACGCCACTTCCTGGAGGTAGAGCGTCCCGCGCTTGCGGGCCTCCGCCTTTAACTCCTGCAGCGAGGCCCCGGCGGCAAGCTGGGACCGCAAGGCATCGTCGATGATCAGGACCTCGTACACACCCGACCGTCCCAGGTAACCCGACCCCTGACAGATCGGACACACGATGGGGTTGCCCTGTTTGTCCGCCTCGATCTCGTCCGGATTCGGAGGGCGAAAGAACGGGCGATTTTCACCGGTCGGTAGATTGGCCTTCTTCAGCAGGGCCGGATCCGGTCGATAGGCCTTGCGACAATTCTCGCAAAGTTTCCGCAAGAGCCGCTGGTTGCACACCGCCGCCAGGCTGGACGCCACGAGGGCGTTGTCGCCGACGTAGTGGGCGTATTGCCGCAAGGCGGAAAACACGTCTTTCGCCGCCATGCCCAGATAGACTCGTTTGCCCTGCCGCCCGTAGTTCGCGACCAGTTGGGCCGTCTCGGCATCCGGTGTGTCGCTGGCCATGGCCACGTCCGGATCGGTTCGCAGCATCGACTGAAGCCGCCTCGCAAAGGTCGCCGCCCCGTCCTTGGAATCGAAGACGTTTTGCGTCACGTTCTCCAAGTCCAGGGCCTTCGAAATCTCCAGCGTGTTGATATTTTGAATGAACGCATCGTGCGACCGAATGATGGCGTACATCGTGCTGGTCACGCCGCTGCCACGCGGTCCGCTGCAGACTATCACGCCCTTCAAATTCTGCACCACCGGCTCAAAGGCCTTGAACTGATCGGGCGTGAACCCGACCTCGTTGATCCGAAACTTGGACTCCTCCGCGAACAGTTTGAACACGATTCGCTGTCCCGCCGTGCTCCCCAACGACTTCACGTCGACATCGACCTTCCGGTCACCCTTGCCGCCGGCACCGATCGAAGCGGTGAAATGACCGCCCTGCGGCCGACGCAATTCGTCCGGGTTCATCCCCCCGATGGTGCGGATGTGGCGGAAAATCATGTCCCCCAAGTCCGGGTCGATCGGCTCACGAGCCCGCTCCACCCCGTCTACTTTATATACCACTTTGACCTGCTGTGAAGGAATCAAATCGAGCCGAACGTCGCTGGCCCGGCGCCAGATGGCGTCGAACAAGAGATCCTGCAGCCCCTGATACCCACGATGAGCCGCAGGGTCAGTCGGCCACGGCGGGGTCTTGTCATTTGAGTCCTTCAGCCGGACTCGATCCTTGGAATGAATCTCGTCCTGGGTTTGGGCTTTGGAGGAGAAGAGCCGGCGAAAGTGGGCCGGCGTCAAGACGGTTTCCGCCGGTGCGACCCGTCCGTTGTGAAATACGCAATACGAAACAATCGCCGCCCCGTAGGCCACCGCGAATATTGCGAAACCCACCCAGTAAACCGGAACCAACATCCAGACCACCAGGAAGGCCGAACCCGTCCCGAAGACGGCCGCGTTCCAGGGTCCCCGCTGGGTATGGATCTTCACCGTATCTTTATCCACCCAGGCGGCGTTATACCACGTGAGAAACCCGCACAAGAGGAAGAGAACCACCTTGAGGATATCGAAGTATCCCCCGGTCTCGGGCAGTGCCGCGAGCGGGGCGAACGCGTGGGTCTGCATGAATGCGGTTTCCATCAACTGGTCTTGTCGGCCGTACGAGCCCGCGAAGGAACCCGGCCGTTGCACCTCGGGTCAGGAATCGGGCAGGCAACCATTCTAGAGGATTTCGGTCTGAAGGGAAACGTCAAACCGCCTGGTACTCCATGCACAGGTTGCGGGGGCCATCGGTCCAATCAGGGTTGCTTGCAGAATCCGGGTCCTGCGGCAGTCTGCAGGGACGCATCCCCGTCGTGGGACCCGGACTCTACGAATGCCCGATTTTGCCGATTGCGGCGGGCCGCACAAGCGGTCGCCCACCGAAGCGGACCGTCAGAGAATCGGGACTTCATCGTCAAAGCTCTCCGGGCCGTCCGGCCCATCGGTAGGGTGCGTCGGCCGGTCCCCGCCTGACCGGCGACCGATGATACGGGCACAGGTGTTCCACCGCAGGATCGCTTCGTCGTTTCCGGCGGGTCGAATCTCTTCGGCTTGTTGAAAATAGGCCATCGCCTGGCGTAGCCAGTCATGCATGACATCCACCGGGGCGCCGCCCTCGGGCCGGGACTTGCCCCATCGTTCCAAGACCACGCCGGAATAATAGGCCTGTTCGTAGTCTCCCTGGATTTGAGGCAGGATCTCGCGGGCGTCGCGGAGGTCCACGCCAAATCCCTTGCCGAATTGATCGGTGAGCGACAACAGCAGCGTGATCAACGCGTGCTGATGCCCGGGCGATGTCCGCAACGCGTCCCGGCAAATGCTCTCTGATTCTCGGGGCTCGTTCAACAGGCGGTAGCGCTCGGCCTTTTC